>NZ_JBFAKH010000031.1:36946-92099 GCF_040655635.1 Streptomyces sp. NPDC050388 | reverse complement strand
GTACGACAACCCCGTCTATGTGGCCATGCATCTGGAAGTCAAGATGGAACCTGAGGACTTCCTGAAGTCCACGCGCTTGATGGCAACGAAGTAAACACCGCCCCCCCCACGTGGCTTGAGTGGAGGTGTTACTTCACTTCCTTGAGGCAGAGGACCACGTTGTGGCTGCTGCTGCCCGTCTGGTAGTACGAGATCGTCGCTTCTTCGACGGCCTCGCACTTGCTGTCGTCACTGGTGTTGTCGAACTTTTCGACGACCTTGTACTGAGCATCGCTTGAAGAGCAGTCGACCGTCTTGAGGTCCGGACTTACCTGTGTGCCCTCGTTGTGCATGCAGCTGCCCACGGACGTGGTCTCTGCGTCCGTCTGTCCGAAGAACCACTTGCCCACGGCTATGAGGACCGCGATGACGATGAAGCCGACGATGCGCAGCAGCTTCTTGCTGAAACGTCCGGCAGGAGCCGGCGGAGGAACCGGGACGCCCTGCGTGGGGAAGCCGGGCTGACCGGCCTGCTGGGGGAAACCACCCTGGGGCGGGTGCGGAGCCTGGTCCTGGGGCTGGCCGTGGGGCTGCTGCTGACCCTGGGCGAACGGGTTGCCCTGAGGCGGCGGAGTGGTCACTTGGAGGTCCCCCTGGAACGTGAGTGCGTGGCGTGAAAAGCGCGTTGATAAGACGCACGTAAGGTATCGGGTGCCACTGACAACGCCATGCCGTGCTGGAGCTCTGTGGCATTGATGTGACACTTACCGGCGCTCAAAACGACTGATAGCCACAGCTACTGCTCCGTAGATAACGGCGATCGTTACCACCAGTGGGACCGACCGGCCGTCCGGTGGCAGCATCAGGGCGGCCACCGCGGCGGCACCGACGAAAGCCACGTTGAACAGGACGTCGTAGAGGGCAAAGATCCGGCCTCGGAAACCGTCCTCGACGGAGGCCTGGACGATGGTGTCCGTGGCGATCTTCGCGCCCTGGGTGGTCAGCCCCAGGACGAACGCCCCGATCAGCAGGGGGCCGGTGGCGAAGGGTAGTCCGAGCGCGGGCTCCAGGACCGCCGCGGCTGCCGAGCACAGCATGATCCATCGGCCGGGTCCGAACCGCCCTGCGGCCCAAGGGGTCACGACGGCCGCAACGAAGAAGCCGGCGCCGGACACACCCAACGCCAGTCCCAGAAGGGCGAGTCCCTCGGCCGTGGTCTCGGTCAGGGCGTACCGGCACAGCATCAGCAGCATGACGAGCATGGCGCCGTAGCAGAACCGCATCAGGGACATCGCGGTGAGCGCCCAGGCCGCCTCCCTGCGGGGGGATGCGGCAAGGTGGCGCAGACCTGCCATCAGATCGCGAGCGGTGCCGGTGAGCGCCGTGGCGAGCCGTGGATGGACCAGCGCCCGGTCAGGACCGAGCAGTTCCCTCGCGATGCGCAGCGATGCCAGGGCCGCGCACAGGTACAGCGCCGCGCCCACGAGCACCACGGCGGCGTCGGAGTCGGCGACGACCAGGCGTACGACGAAGGCCAGACCGGCGCCCGCGGTCGCGGCGAGCGTGCCGACCGTCGGCGAGAGGGAATTGGCGACGATCAGCCGTTCGGAGTCCACCACGCGCGGCAGGGCGGCGGACAGGCCGGCGAGGACGAAGCGGTTGACGGCGGTGACACACAGGGCTGAGACGTAGAGAAGCCAGTCCGGGACCTGGCCGAGGATCAGGACGGCGGTCACCGAGGCCATCAGCGCGCGCAGCAGGTTGCCGTACAGGAAGACTTGACGGCGGCGCCAGCGGTCCAGCAGGACACCGGCGAAAGGGCCGACCAGGGAGTAGGGGAGCAGCAGGACCGCCATCGCGGAGGCGACGGCCACGGCGGACGTCTGTTTCTCCGGCGAGAAGACCACGTAGGCGGCGAGGGCGACCTGGTAGACACCGTCGGCGCCCTGAGAGAGCAGCCGGACGGCGAGCAGGCGTCTGAAGCCCTGGAAACGCAGCAGGACGCGCAGGTCACGGACGACGGCCATGAGCCACAGCCTCACATACGGGGAGGATCCCCGGGTCACACGACCCGGGGATCCTCAACTGCCCACAGTGGGGAGGTTCTAGCGCTCGACCTCGCCCTGGATGAACTTCTCGACCTTGGCGCGGGCGTCGTCGTCGAAGTACTGCACCGGAGGGGACTTCATGAAGTACGACGAAGCCGACAGGATCGGGCCACCGATGCCGCGGTCCTTGGCGATCTTCGCGGCGCGCAGGGCGTCGATGATGACACCCGCGGAGTTCGGGGAGTCCCAGACCTCGAGCTTGTACTCCAGGTTCAGCGGGACATCGCCGAAGGCACGGCCCTCGAGGCGCACGTAGGCCCACTTGCGGTCGTCCAGCCAGGCGACGTAGTCGGACGGGCCGATGTGCACGTTGTTCTCGCCGAGGTCCCGGTCGGGGATCTGGGAGGTGACGGCCTGCGTCTTGGAGATCTTCTTGGACTCCAGGCGCTCGCGCTCGAGCATGTTCTTGAAGTCCATGTTGCCGCCGACGTTCAGCTGCATCGTGCGGTCCAGGACGACGCCGCGGTCCTCGAACAGCTTGGCCATGACGCGGTGCGTGATGGTGGCGCCGACCTGGGACTTGATGTCGTCACCGACGATCGGCACGCCGGCCTCGGTGAACTTGTCCGCCCACTCCTTGGTGCCGGCGATGAACACCGGGAGGGCGTTGACGAAGGCGACCTTGGCGTCGATGGCGCACTGGGCGTAGAACTTCGCCGCGTCCTCGGAGCCGACGGGCAGGTAGCAGACCAGGACGTCGACCTGCTTGTCCTTGAGGACCTGGACGACGTCGACCGGCTCCTCCGCGGACTCCTCGATGGTGGCCTGGTAGTACTTGCCGAGACCGTCGAGGGTGTGACCGCGCTGGACCGTCACGCCGGTGCTGGGGACGTCGCAGATCTTGATGGTGTTGTTCTCGGAGGCGCCGATGGCGTCAGCGAGGTCGAGGCCGACCTTCTTGGCGTCCACGTCGAAAGCGGCGACGAACTCGACGTCGCGGACGTGGTAGTCGCCGAACTGGACGTGCATCAGGCCCGGCACCTTGGACGCCGGGTCGGCGTCCTTGTAGTACTCGACTCCCTGCACCAGCGATGCGGCACAGTTGCCCACGCCGACGACGGCTACGCGAACCGAACCCATTCCGGTTGCTCCCTGTGTATACGAGTGAGGCCCTGAGGGGGACTCACGTGACGGTGTCGTCGGGCGAATCCGGCCGGGGGTGGTCCCCGGACCGGGGCAGGTCGCCCGACGTTCCAGATGTGGTGTCCTGTCGAGGGGTCGCCCCGGAGGCGGGACCCTTGAGGTCTCGCCCGGCCCGCTCGCTCTCGATGAGCTCGTTCAGCCAGCGCACTTCCCGTTCCACGGACTCCATTCCGTGACGCTGGAGCTCGAGCGTGTAGTCGTCGAGACGCTCCCGGGTCCGGGCCAGTGAGACCCGCATTTTCTCCAGGCGCTCCTCCAGCCGGCTGCGGCGGCCTTCCAGCACACGCATGCGTACGTCGCGTGACGTCTGCCCGAAGAAGGCGAACCGCGCGGCGAAGGTCTCGTCCTCGTACGCGTCGGGGCCCGTCTGGGAGAGCAGCTGTTCGAAGTGCTCCTTACCATCGGCCGTCAACCGGTAGACGATCTTGGCGCGACGACCCGTGAGGGGAGCGGCGAGGGCGTCCTCTGTGGTGTTCCCCGGTTCCTCGATCAACCAGCCGTTGGCGACCAGCGTCTTGAGGCAGGGGTAGAGCGTCCCGTAGCTGAAGGCACGGAACACACCCAGTGACGTATTGAGTCGTTTGCGCAGCTCATAGCCGTGCATCGGGGACTCGCGGAGCAGTCCGAGTACGGCGAACTCGAGGATCCCGGAACGCCGGCTCATCGTCGCCTCCTCTCTGCCGCGGTCGTGCCGTGACGGCCTCGTGTCTGGCTCATCGCCGTCTTTATGCCGAGCTGATGTATCGACTCGATACATCACGACGATAGAACGGTGGTCCGGCTGGGGCAAGGGGGAGGGTGGTGAACGGGATCACATCCCCGATTCGATCCGAGCAAGTTGCCTGATTTGAGCCGAACTTCTGCGCTCGGCAGGTTTTGACGATGCGTAGTCTGTGCGCCATGCACAACACACCGGGAACCGAGTGACGCCTGGGGGCGTCCTCGTCCCCGGTGCAGTACGGGATGAATGCGGAACCCACCGCATCCGTACTTCGGGGGGACCGGAAACCAGCTGCCGTTTCCAGGCGCGTGAGACGCGCCTGCCCGAGGAGTAGTCGTTCGATGAGCGAGCACCGTCGCAAACCACCGCAGCCGCAGGGTGGCGGACGTGCCGCGGCCCGACGCGGCCAGTCAGGCTCGTCCTCCGGCCGCCGCGCGGCGCCGCGCGGCGCCACCGGGTCTCCGTCCGATTCCTATGGGTCGGACTCCCGCGACTCGGGTGGTGAGGGACCCAGTTATGGAAGCCGCGCCGAAGCACGACGTGCGGCACAGAGAGGCGGGGGCCGCCGGGCCGGTTCCACCGGGCCCGGCCGGGGCCGGGCGGCGCCTCCCGACAAGAAGCGGATCGTCGACTATCCGCGCCACGACAAGTACGGCTGGCGCCGCTGGATGCCGTCCTGGAGGCTCGTCACCGGTCTGTGCATCGCGTTCTTCGGCAGCATGGTGGCTGCCGCGGGGATCGGGTACGCGATGGTGGACGTACCCGACATCGCCAAGACCGCCACGGCGCAGAACAACGTCTACTACTGGGCCGACGGCTCACAGATGGTCGCCACGGGTGGTGAGCGCAACCGCCAGATCATCAATCTCGAAGAGATCCCCATGGCGATGCAGGACGCGGTCATCTCCCAGGAGAACAAGACGTTCTACGAGGACAGCGGCATCGACCCCAAGGGCATCGCCCGAGCTGTGCTCAACATGGCCAGTGGTGGCAACACGCAGGGTGGATCCACGATCACCCAGCAGTACGTCAAGAACGCCAGGCTGGACGACCCGTCGCAGACGTTCTCCCGCAAGTTCAAGGAAATCTTCATCTCGATCAAGGTGGGTGCCACCGAGGAGAAGCGCGACATTCTCGCGGGCTACCTGAACTCCGCGTACTACGGACGGGGGGCCTACGGGATCCAGGCTGCGGCCCAAGCCTACTTCGACAAGAAGGCGGTGGATCTCAACGAGGGCGAGTGCGCCTTCCTGTCGGCGGTCCTCAAGGGGGCCACCTATTACGACCCGGCCGGCGCGACCTCCATCGATCCGGTCAACGCCACTCGCCAGAAGAACGAGAAGCGCGCCCGGCTTCAGATGCAGGACACGCTGGACAAGATGGTCGAGTACAAGCGTCTGGATCCCGAGGTCAGGGCCAAGTACACCAAGCTGCCCGAGGTGCAGAACCCCCGGTCGAACACCGCGCTGAGCGGGCAGATCGGTTACCTCGTGGACCTCGCCAAGGCGTACATCGTCAACAACAGCGAGGAAACCGGCATCACCGCCGACATGCTGGAGCAGGGCGGCTACTCGATCTACACGACCTTCGACAAGAAGAAGGTCAAGGCACTCGAGGAGTCGGTCCAGAAGGTCTACAAGAAGAACATCAAGCCCGAGGAGCGCCCGGAGACGGACACCCACGTCCAGTTCGGCGGGGCCACGGTGGACCCGGCGACCGGCGCGATCGTGGCCATCTACGGCGGTACCGACGCGACCAAGCACTTCACCAACAACGCCGACTCGACCGGTGCCCAGGTCGGCTCGACGTTCAAGCCGTACGTGCTGGCCGCCGCCATGAAGTGGGGCGTCCGGGACCCCGACGGGGACCCGGTACAGGCCCAGGACGAGCGGACGCAGGTGTCCGAGAAGAGCCTGTACAGCGGCAAGAACAGGCTCAAGATCAAGGAGTACGACGGGGCGATCTGGCAGAACGAGAAGGGCGAGCAGTGGGAGCAGGTCAATGACGGCGACCGGACGTACGGCACCGCGCCCGACTACAAGATCGATCTCCGTGAGGCGATGCGGGAGTCGGTGAACTCCTCCTTCGTCCAGCTCGGCGTGGATGTCGGCCTGGACAAGGTGAAGGAATCCGCTGTGGAATCCGGGCTTCTGGAGAGCAGCCTTGCCGGAACGAACTATCCGTCGTTCTCCCTCGGTACCTCCAACCCCAGCGCGATCCGAATGGCGGGTTCGTACGCCACCTTCGCGGCCAGTGGCGAGCAGCGTGAGCCGTTCTCCGTCAAGAAGGTGACGAGCAAGGACGGCACGGTCTACACCCACAAGACCGAGACCAAGCGGGCGTTCACCGCTTTGGTCGCGGACAACGTCACGGACGTCCTGAAGACCGTCGTCGAGGAGGGAACCGGCACCAACGCCCAGCTCGAGGGCCGCGAGGTGGCCGGCAAGACCGGTACCACGGACGGCAACAAGTCCGCCTGGTTCGTCGGCTACACCCCGCAGTTGTCCACCGCGATCAGCATGTTCCGGTACCCCGACGACGAGACCGTCAAGAACCGCCAGTTCCTGGAGATGTTCGGCACGGGCGACCAGAAGAAGATCCACGGTGCCTCGTTCCCGTCCGAGATCTGGGCGGACTACATGGAGGACGCGCTGAAGGGCCAGAAGTCGGTGCCTTTCCCGACGCCGGAGCCCATCGGTGAGATCGTCAACGACACTCCGTCGCCGACTCCCACTCCCTCGCCCAGCGAGTCCGAGGAGGAGACTCCGTCACCGTCTCCGTCGACTTCGGAGCCGGAGCCGGAGCCCAGCACCCCCACGCCGAGTGAGACCAATACCTGTGGGCCGTTCGGCTTCCGTTGCAATGAGGAGGACGACACGGGTGGTACCGGCCCGGGTGGCGCGGACGCCGGTGGGACGGACGGTGGGGTGACCAGCTCACCGTCGGCCTCGGAATCGGAAGAGGAAGGCAACAACCGCGGCAATAGCAACGGAAACGGCAACGGAAACAACGGTGGTCTCTTCGGAGGCCCGGCCGGGTAACCGTCCGCTTGCCCGACTTGGGTGTTTCACGTGAAACGAGGGCCGCCGTACCCCACGGGTACGGCGGCCCTCGGCGTAGTACCGGCACGTACGGCAGGATGTGCGGCATGCCCAGTGGAGAATCGACGCAAGCGAGCGTCCACGAGCCGGAGCCGGTGGTACCGACCCGGGAGGACAAGGTCGCCGAGGCCGGCAGTGAGCTGATCGGTGGTCCGCTCGGGCGGCATGCTCTCCTCGGGGCGTCCTGGTGGAGTCCGGTCCGGGTGATCGTGCTCGTGGCGATCGGTTTGTTCACCCTCGGTCTGGTACAGAAGGCGCCCTGCTACAACGGCGCGTGGTTCTTCGGCGCCGGTTCCCAGTACACGCACGCGTGCTACTCGGACATCCCGCACCTCTACCAGGGGCGGGGCTTCGCCGACGGCCTCGTGCCGTACTTCGACCAGCTCCCCGGCGACATGCAGTACCTCGAGTACCCGGTGTTGACCGGTGTGTTCATGGAGGTCGCCTCCTGGCTCACACCCGGCAGCGGCAGCATCCAGGACCAGGAGCAGTGGTACTGGATGGTCAACGCCGGGATGCTCATGGTGTGTGCGGCCGTCATCGCCGTCTGTGTGACCCGCACGCACACCCGGCGGCCTTGGGACGGTCTCCTGGTCGCTCTGGCGCCCGCCTTCGCCCTGACCGCGACGATCAACTGGGACCTGCTGGCGGTCGCCCTGACGGCCGCAGCGATGCTCATGTGGTCGCGTGGCCGTCCCCTTGCCTTCGGGGTCCTCCTGGGGCTTGCCACGGCCGCCAAGCTCTACCCCGTGCTCCTCCTGGGGCCGCTGCTGGTGCTGTGCTGGCGCGCCGGCCGCTGGAGGGAGTACGGAACCGCCCTGGGCGGTGCGGTTGTCGCCTGGGCCGTGGTGAACGGGCCAGTGATGTTCTTCGCCTTTGACGGCTGGTCGAAGTTCTACACGTTCAGCCAGGAGCGGGGCGTCGACTTCGGCTCCTTCTGGCTGATCATCGCCCACAACTCGTCCGACCCGCTGAGCACGGACACCGTGAACACACTCGCCACAGCGCTGATGATGCTGTGCTGCGTGGGTATTGCCGCACTCGCCCTCATGGCTCCCCGCCGACCGCGCTTCGCGCAGCTCGCCTTCCTGGTCGTCGCGGCGTTCATCCTCACCAACAAGGTCTACTCACCCCAGTACGTCCTGTGGTTGGTGCCCTTGGCCGCCCTGGCCAGGCCGAAGTGGCGGGACTTCCTGATCTGGCAGGCCTGCGAGGTGGCCTACTTCCTCGGCATCTGGATGTACCTCGCGTACACGACCAGCGGGGACGACCACAAGGGACTGCCCGCCGACGGTTATCACTGGGCCATCGGCCTGCATCTGCTCGGGACGCTCTACCTGTGCGTCATGATCGTGCGTGACATCCTGCTGCCCGAGCGGGACCCGGTGCGCCGCTCCGGTGACGACGATCCTTCAGGAGGGGTGCTCGACCGAGCCGAGGACGTCTTCGTGCTCGGCCCCGCCGCCCGACCCGTACGGCATGTCGCACACTTCGAGGGGCCACGGGTCAAGTGGGGCGGGGCAGGCGCCACCAGCGGTTCACTCTGAGCGAACGGCTGGTGGGCGGTCGCCCTGGAGGCGGGCGAGAGGCACGAGAAAGGCCGTGTACGGGATTACCGTGCACGGCCTTCCTCGCTGTTTGGGCGCCTGCTCAGACGCCTCTCCCGCGTTCTGCGCTCCTCGTCCCCACGCCGCCGCTCAGCGGTCGAGCATTCGGTCGAACTGAGTGGTGGTGTGCCGCAGATGGGCCACCAGTTCCTCGCCGACCTGAGGTTCCGGTGCCTCCGCGGGCACGAACAGGATCGACACCTGCATGTGCGGCGGCTCGGCGAACCAGCGCTGCTTGCCGCCCCAGACGAACGGAGAGAGGTTCCGGTTCACCGTGGCGAGTCCGGCGCGGGCAACGCCCTTGGCGCGCGGCATGACACCGTGCAGAGCCTTGGGGGCCTCCAGACCCACCCCGTGCGACGTACCGCCCGCCACGACCACCAGGAAGCCGTCGGACGCGGCCTTCTGCTGGCGGTAGCCGAACCTCTCCCCCTTGGCGATGCGCGTGACGTCCAGGACGGCACCGCGGTACTCGGTGGCCTCGTGGTCCCCCAGCCACAGCCGTGTACCGATACGGGCGCGGAAACGGGTCTGCGGGAACTGCTGCTGCAGCCGGACCAGTTCCTCGGCCTTGAGATGACTGACGAACATCGTGTGCAGGGGGAGACGGGCGGCCCGCAGACGGTCCATCCAGCCGATGACCTCCTCGACGGCGTCCGATCCGTCGGTGCGGTCCAGCGGCAGGTGGATGGCGAAGCCTTCCAGCCGGACGTTCTCTATGGCGGAGTGCAGCTGGGGCAGATCCTGCTCGCTGACGCCGTGCCGCTTCATCGAGGACATCACTTCGATGACCACCCGGGCGCCGACCAGACCGTACACACCGTCGACCGACGAAACCGAGCGGATCACCCGGTCGGGCAGCGGGACGGGTTCCTCGCCGCGCCGGTACGGCGTCAGCACCAGCAGGTCGCCGCCGAACCAGTCCTTGATCCGGGCGGCCTCGTACGTCGTGCCGACGGCGAGGACGTCCGAGCCCAGCCGGGTGGCCTCCTCGGCCAGCCGCTCGTGACCGAAGCCATAGCCGTTGCCCTTGCAGACCGGGACGAGCCCCGGGAACTGCTGCTGCACGTGCTTGTGGTGCGCCCGCCAGCGCGCGGTGTCGACGTAGAGCGTGAGCGCCATGGCCGGACCTGGAACCTTTCTGGTGACTGCGGTGTATCAGAGGCAGGGGATCAGAGACAGGGGAACTGATGGGTCGAACAGTGCGACGGGTGCGGGATCAGCGGCGCGACATGTACATATCGAGAGCCTTGTGGAGCAGCTTGTTCAGCGGGAAGTCCCACTCGCCGAGGTACTCGGCGGCCTGACCGCCCGTTCCCACCTTGAACTGGATCAGGCCGAAGAGGTGATCCGTCTCGTCCAGCGAGTCGGAGATGCCGCGCAGGTCGTAGACGGTGGCGCCGAGCGCGTAGGCGTCGCGCAGCATCCGCCACTGCATCGCGTTCGAGGGCCGGACCTCACGGCCGATGTTGTCGGAGGCGCCGTAGGAGTACCAGACGTGGCCACCGACGATCAACATCGTGGCCGCCGACAGGTTCACGCCGTTGTGCCGGGCGAAGTACAGCCGCATGCGGTTGGGGTCCTCGGCGTTGAGGGCGGTCCACATGCGCTGGAAGTACGACAGCGGGCGCGGCCGGAAGCGGTCGCGCACGGCGGTGATCTCGTACAGCCGCTGCCACTCGGGCAGGTCGTCGTAGCCGCCCTGGACGACTTCGACGCCGGCCTTCTCGGCCTTCTTGATGTTGCGGCGCCACAACTGGTTGAAGTTCTTGTGGACCTCTTCCAGGGACCGGTTCGCCAGCGGCACCTGGTAGACGTAGCGGGGCTGGACGTCGCCGAAGCCGGCCCCGCCGTCCTCGCCCTGCTGCCATCCCATGCGGCGCAGCTTGTCGGCTACCTCGAAGGCACGGGGCTCGATGAAGTCGGCTTCCAGGTCACGCAGACGCTTCACGTCCGGGTCCTGGATACCCTTCTTGATGGTCGCCGCCTCCCAGCGCCGGATGACCACCGGCGGGCCCATCTTCACCGAGAACGCGCCCTGCTGCTTCAGGTGCGCGAGCATCGGCTCGATCCACTCCTGAAGATTTGGCGCGAACCAGTTGATGACCGGGCCCTCGGGCAGATAGGCCAGGTAGCGCTTGATCTTGGGCAGTTGCCGGTAGAGGACGAGGCCGGCGCCGACCATCTCACCGGTCCGGTCGTCGAACCAGCCGAGGTTCTCCGCGCGCCACTCCGCCTTGACGTCCGACCAGGCCGGGACCTGCATGTGACTCGCCGACGGCAGGCTCTGGATGTACGCCAGATGCTGCTCTCGGCTGATGGTCCTCAGGGTCAGGGTCATTCGGGGCGCTCCTCGGGCTGGTGTGTCCCCATGGGATCAGGGGCTCCGGCTCTCGCGCGAAGCCTACTGCGCCTTGGGGCCGACCCGGTTGGGCGCACGGGCCTTCGCCCCGGCCGGTCGTCGGCCGGGGCGCTCCACGGTGTTCAGGAGGGGGTGCCCGGAGTCAGTCGAGGAGCCCGCCGAAGAGGCCGCCGTGGGCCATGCCCAGGAAGAAGCCGACGGCCGATGCGCCCAGGCCCACGATGAGACCGAAGCGCGCCCGTGTCGTCTGCGAGACCCACTGGCCGTACGCACCGGTGAGGATTCCCACCAGGCCGGTCCAGGAGCTGAGCAGGTGCAGCTGCTGGAACATCGCTGTGACGAAGGATGTGATGCCCAGCACCAGGGTCACCGCGAGCAGGGTGTCCTGGAGTGGGTGGGGCTTTCCGTCCGTGGCGAAAAGGCCTCCGGCGGTGTTGGGTCGCAATGCCTGTGCCATGGGCACCTCCTGCGGAAGGCGGCGCATCGTAGCGCCGTACACACCCGATGTGTACAGACTGACGGGCTTCCGGGCCGGATTTCAACCGGAAGCCACTGTGCAGGTACTGTGTACCGTCTGCACCGGTGTCTGTCCGGACAGATCCAGTCAGGATCAGGGCAGGACCACGGTCCGCCCCGGTCGGCCTGGGGAAACCGTCGCCCGACATCGATTGTCAGTGGCGGCTGTTCTACTGACGGGCATCGTTGCGCAACGCATCACGACCCTCCTGCCACGGAACGACCGTGGCCGCTGAGTCCAAAGGAGGTGGGTTCCACATGCGTCACTACGAGGTGATGGTCATCCTCGACCCCGATCTCGAGGAGCGTGCTGTCTCCCCGCTGATCGAGAACTTCCTTTCCGTCGTCCGTGACGGCGGCGGAAAGGTCGAGAAGGTCGACACCTGGGGCCGTCGTCGTCTCTCGTACGAGATCAAGAAGAAGCCCGAGGGCATCTACTCGGTCATCGACCTGCAGGCCGAGCCTGCGGTCGTCAAGGAGCTCGACCGCCAGATGAACCTGAACGAGTCGGTCCTCCGGACCAAGGTCCTCCGTCCCGAGAACCACTGAGCGTTTCCGCTCAGCCGATCTCGGGATCCGAGTAGCAGTAACAGCAGCCAGCAGCAAACCCGCCGAGAGGTTCCCCCATGGCAGGCGAGACCGTCATCACGGTCGTCGGCAACCTTGTCGATGACCCCGAGCTGCGCTTCACCCCGTCCGGTGCGGCCGTCGCGAAGTTCCGTGTCGCGTCGACTCCCCGCACCTTCGACCGCCAGACGAACGAGTGGAAGGACGGCGAGAGCCTGTTCCTGACCTGCTCGGTCTGGCGTCAGGCGGCGGAGAACGTCGCCGAGTCGCTCCAGCGAGGCATGCGCGTCGTCGTGCAGGGCCGACTGAAGCAGCGGTCCTACGAGGACCGTGAGGGCGTCAAGCGCACGGTCTACGAACTGGACGTCGAGGAAGTCGGCGCCAGCCTGCGCAACGCCACGGCCAAGATCACCAAGACCACCGGCCGTGGTGGGCAGGGTGGTTACGGCGGAGGCGGCCAGCAGGGCGGTGGCTGGGGCGGAGGCCCCGGCGGCGGCCAGCAGGGCGGCAACGCCCCGGCCGACGATCCCTGGGCGACCGGCGCTCCCGCCGGTGGCAACCAGGGCGGTGGCCAGGGTGGCGGTGGCTGGGGCGGAGGCTCCGGCGGCGGTGGCGGCTACTCGGACGAGCCCCCCTTCTAGGCGGGGCCGCACCCACACTTCTTGATCACACAGGAGATACATCATGGCGAAGCCGCCTGTGCGCAAGCCGAAGAAGAAGGTCTGCGCATTCTGCAAGGACAAGGTCACGTACGTGGACTACAAGGACACGAACATGCTGCGGAAGTTCATTTCCGACCGCGGCAAGATCCGTGCCCGCCGCGTGACCGGCAACTGCACGCAGCACCAGCGTGACGTCGCCACGGCCGTCAAGAACAGCCGTGAGATGGCGCTGCTGCCCTACACCTCCACCGCGCGATAAGGGAAGGGTGACCGACTCATGAAGATCATCCTCACCCACGAGGTCTCCGGCCTCGGTGCCGCGGGCGACGTCGTCGACGTCAAGGACGGTTACGCTCGCAACTACCTGGTTCCGCGGAAGCTCGCGATCCGCTGGACCAAGGGTGGCGAGAAGGACGTCGAGCAGATCCGTCGTGCTCGCAAGATCCACGAGATCCAGACCATCGAGCAGGCCAACCAGGTGAAGGCCCAGCTCGAGGGCGTCAAGGTCCGCCTCGCGGTCCGCTCCGGCAACGCCGGTCGTCTCTTCGGTTCCGTCACCCCGGCCGACATCGCTTCCGCGATCAAGGCTGCCGGCGGTCCCCAGGTCGACAAGCGCCGCATCGAGCTGGGCACGGCGATCAAGACCCTGGGCGCCCACGAGACGTACGTGCGTCTGCACCCCGAGGTCGCCGCCAAGGTCGACATCGAGGTCGTCTCGGAGTAAGTACTGCTCACTGGAGCAGTGAGGTGGGGGCCGCACCCTTCGGGGTGCGGCCCCCACCGCCGTTTCCCGTGAAACATGGCGTTCCGCGGGAAACGTGTCAGCGCGTGGCGCCGGTGACGACCCATTGGCCCGAACGGGTACGGACCCACAAGGTCAGCAACCGAATGGTCATCATGAGCGTCATCGCGCCCCAGAGCGCGGTGAGACCACCCCCGAACACGGGGACCAGCAGGGCGACCGGGGTGAAGACCGCCAGGGTGATGAGCATCGCCCAGGCCAGGTACGGCCCGTCGCCCGCGCCCATCAGTACTCCGTCCAGAACGAAGACGATGCCGGAGATCGGCTGGGACAGGGCGACGATCGCCAGAGCGGGCAGTGCCGCTTCGGTGACCGTGGGATCGCCGGTGAACAGGGGCAGGAAAATCGGCCGGGAGAGCATCACGAGCACGCCGAGAACGGCTCCGACGCCGATGCCCCACTCCACCATGCGACGGCATACCTCACGGGCGCCCTGCGCGTCGCCGGCTCCCAGACAGCGGCCGATGATGGCCTGTCCGGCGATCGCGATGGCATCCAGTGCGAAGGCGAGCAGACTCCACAGGGAGAGGATGATCTGGTGAGCCGCGATGTCGGAGTCGCCGAGTCGGGCGGCGACGGCGGTCGTGATCATGAGGATGGCCCTGAGTGAGAGAGTGCGCACCAGCAGTGGTGCGCCGGCCTGGGCAGAGGCCCTGATCCCCGCGATGTCCGGGCGCAGTGAGGCGCCGTGTCGGCGTGCCCCTCTGAGCACCACGATCAGATAGACGGCGGCCATGCCGCACTGGGCGATGACCGTGCCCCAGGCGGAGCCCGCGATACCGAGGCCGGCGCCGTAGACCAGCCCGACGTTGAGGATGCCGTTGGCGACGAAGCCGGCGACGGCGACGTAGAGAGGCGTCTTCGTGTCCTGCAGTCCGCGCAGGACACCGGTCGCGGCGAGCACGATCAGCATGGCCGGTATGCCGAGGGCGGAGATGCGCAGATAGGTGATCGCGTAGGGGGCCGCTGTGTCCGAGGCGCCGAAGAGGTTGATCAGGGCCGGTGCCGTGGGCAGGACGACAGCGATGACGGCGACACCGAGGAACAGGGCGAGCCAGATCCCGTCCATGCCCTGACGGATGGCGGCAGGAAGATCGCCGGCGCCGACGCGCCGGGCGACGGCGGCGGTGGTGGCGTAGGCCAGGAAGACAAAGACGCTCACGGCGGTCACCAGAAGGGCCGACGCGATGCCGAGACCGGCGAGCTGTGCGGTGCCGAGATGGCCGACGATGGCGCTGTCGGCCAGGACGAAAAGGGGCTCGGCGACAAGTGCGCCGAAAGCCGGGACGGCCAGCATGACGATCTCACGGTCGTGCTGCCGTCGGACGGCGCGGGGGCGCGCGGGGGCCTGTGTCATGCGCACCAATCTAATCGTCCACAGGTAAGAGATGCAAAGCTCTATAGACCCTTACTTGATGGCGCGGGGTGTGTGCATGTGCACAGCGATCGAAGGGATCTTGGCCCGTCTGGGAAAGTTTTTCTTCTACACAGGCAGTGGACTATGAAACCCCAGCTCAGGGTGCTTGTTGCAGTGCCAGGGGTTCCTTGTTCACAGGGCTGTCCACCGGGTCGTGCACAGGTTTGGCGGACTTCTCCACAGCATTGACCCAGTTATCCACAGGGCCTGTGGATAACCAGATTGGCTGACGGTGCAGACGGGCCTACGGTGGTCCGGCGCCCGCTCCGTCCGCCGGTTTTCGAATGGCTGCAAATCCGGCGCGCGACAACCGGAGTCGGGCGTCCTATTTGTTGGCGCCGTGCCGTAGAAAGAGGGCCACGGCTAGGTCCGCTCGGCGGACGGGAGGAGGTGGCTCGGTGAGCATTTCCGAGCCCTTGGACGACCCGTGGGCCGACAGCGGCCCCAGTGATCGTCTGCCTGCCTCCCGCCGCCGTGACGACGGAGGCAGGGGCCGCGAGGGTCAGCACGACCGCGGCCGGGACTCCGGAACGTGGGACGGCGGAAGCGCCGCGTTCGAACGGGTGCCACCGCAGGACCTGGAGGCCGAGCAGTCCGTTCTGGGCGGCATGCTGCTGTCCAAGGACGCCATCGCGGATGTCGTCGAGATCCTCAAGGGCCACGATTTCTACAAACCGGCTCACGAAACCGTCTACACGGCCATCCTCGACGTATATGCGAAGGGGGAGCCGGCCGACCCCATCACGATTGCCGCTGAGCTGACCAAGCGCGGGGAGATCAACAAGGTCGGCGGGGCCTCGTACCTGCACACCCTCGTCCAGACGGTGCCCACGGCGGCCAACGCGGCGTACTACGCGGAGATCGTGCACGAGCGCGCCGTGCTGCGCCGCCTGGTCGAAGCCGGCACCCGCATCACTCAGATGGGATACGCGGCCGACGACGACGTCGACGAGATCGTCAACCGTGCGCAGGCCGAGATCTACGCCGTCACCGAGCAGCGCACGAGTGAGGACTACCTGCCGCTCGGCGACATCATGGAGGGCGCGCTCGACGAGATCGAGGCGATCGGCTCGCGCAGCGGTGAGATGACCGGTGTGCCCACGGGGTTCACGGACTTCGACTCGCTCACCAATGGGCTGCACCCCGGGCAGATGATCGTCATTGCCGCGCGTCCCGCGATGGGCAAGTCGACGCTCGCGCTGGACTTCGCCCGCGCGGCGTCGATCAGGCACAACCTGCCGAGTGTCGTCTTCTCACTCGAGATGGGGCGCAACGAGATCGCGATGCGCCTGCTGTCCGCCGAGGCCAGGGTCGCCCTGCACCACATGCGGTCCGGCACGATGACCGATGAGGACTGGACCCGCCTGGCGCGCCGGATGCCGGACGTATCCGCGGCGCCGCTCTACATCGACGACTCCCCGAACTTGTCGATGATGGAGATCCGTGCCAAGTGCCGTCGGCTGAAGCAGCGCAACGACCTGAGACTGGTCGTCATCGACTACCTTCAGCTGATGCAGTCCGGTGGCTCCAAGCGAGCGGAGAGCCGTCAGCAGGAGGTATCGGACATGTCCCGTAACCTCAAGCTGCTCGCCAAGGAACTGGAACTACCGGTCATCGCACTCTCCCAGCTCAACCGTGGTCCCGAGCAGCGCACCGACAAGAAGCCGATGGTCTCCGACCTGCGAGAGTCCGGTTCCATCGAGCAGGACGCCGACATGGTCATCCTGTTGCACCGTGAGGACGCGTACGAGAAGGAGTCCCCGCGTGCGGGCGAGGCCGACCTGATCGTGGCCAAGCACCGAAACGGCCCGACGGCGACGATCACGGTCGCCTTCCAGGGGCATTACTCGCGCTTCGTGGACATGGCGCAGACCTGATCGGATTCCTGCTGAACTGAGGGCATGACGACACCTCAGGAAGAACTGCTGGCCGGCACGCGTCGGGCGTTGTTGCGCCGGATCGCCGTCGCCCAGGCCGAAGAGCGGGCCCCGTCTCTCGTCGCGACCGTGGTGCGGGACGGAGAAGCGGTGTGGACGGGCGCGCGGACGTCGTTGGAGGGGCACGCGCCGGACGGGGACACGCAGTACCGGATCGGTTCCCTCACCAAGACCTTCACCGCCGTTCTGGTGCTCCGGCTGCGTGACGAGGGGGCGATCGACCTCGACGAGCCGTTGGAGAAGTACCTGCCGGGTACGGGCGTGGGGGAGGCGACCATTGCCGAACTGCTCGCGCACACCGGCGGTCTGGCGGCTGAGACGCCGGGCCCCTGGTGGGAGCGCACTCCTGGCTCCCTGCGGCCCGACCTCGCCGACGTACTGGGCGAGCACCCCCTGGTCCACCCGGTCGGTAGGCGGTTCCACTACTCGAACCCCGGATACGCGCTGCTCGGCGCGCTCGTGGAGAAGGTGCGCGGTGCTTCATGGGAGGCCGTTCTCCGACGTGAAGTCCTCGAACCCCTGAGCCTGCATCGGACGGGTGTGCGTCCGCAGGTGCCGTACGCGGACGGCTGGGCAGTGCATCCGTGGGCCGACGTGGTGCAGCGTGAGCCCGCCGAGGACCTCGGACGGATGGCGCCCGCCGGGCAACTCTGGTCCACCACGAACGACTTGGCGCGCTTTGCCGCGTTTCTGGCCCATGGCGACGAACGGGTGCTGGATATCGGGTCGTTGCGAGAGATGAGGAGGCCGGCGGCGCCGGCGGAGGCGGCGGACGTGGCGAGTGGCTATGCGTACGGCCTGGGAATGGAGGTGCGTCACCGGGACGGGCAGGCCCTCATCGGGCACACCGGATCACTGCCCGGTTTCCTCGCCTGTCTTGTGATGAGCGTGGAGGACGACGTGGCCGCAGTGGTCCTGGCCAACTGCACGTCCGGACCCCTGCTGTTCCCGGTCGCCGCCGATCTCGTTCGGATCGTTGCCGAGGCGGAACCCCGTATCCCCGCGCCTTGGAGGCCGTTGCGGGAGGCGGACTCCGCTGTGCTGGAGTTGGTGGGGCAGTGGTACTGGGGGACGCTCGGCTTTGCCCTGCGGCTGTCTGCCGACGGACTGGTCTCGCTGGAGCCGCTGTCCGGCAAGGGCCGTAGCTCGAGTTTCCGATCGAACGGCGACGGCACCTGGACAGGACTGGAGGGTTACTACGCCGGAGAGCTCCTGAAGCCCGTACGACGGCCGGACGGATCGGTGAGCCATCTGGACCTCGGGTCCTTCGTGTTCAGCCGTCGACCGTATGACGAGGAAGCTTTCGTGCCGGGCGGAGTGGATCCCGAGGGATGGCGGGGGGTCGGATAGGGCCCGATGGCACGGCAACTTGCCCAGGGGGCTGTTTCACGTGAAACAGCCCCCTGCCTGCCTTCACAGTGCGAGCTTGAAACCCACGTGGGAAGCCGAGAAGCCGAGCCGCTCGTAGAAGCGGTGGGCGTCGGTGCGGGTGTTGTCGGAGGTCAGCTGGACCAACTGACAGCCCTGGCGGCGGGACTCGTCGATGGCCCACTCGATGAGCCGGGTCCCGAGGCCGCTGCCGCGCTCGTCGCTGTGGATGCGGACGCCTTCGATGATCGACCTCGTGGAACCGCGCCGGGACAGCCCGGGGACGATCGTGAGTTGGAGCGTGCCGACGACACGGTCCTGGCGGACCGCGACGACCAGATGCTGGTTCGGATCGGCGCTGAGCCGCTCCAGAGCGGCCAGGTACGGGCGGTGGTCGTCCGGCGACTCACGCTGTGCGCCCAAGGGGTCGTCCGCAAGCATGTCGACGATCGCCGGGATGTCGTCGGTGGCCACGGGGCGTATCTCAAGATCTCCCATGGCCGCACCCTACGCAGACATGTGCCGAGGAGGTTGCCTCATGCAGGTACCGATACCGACACCGATGTCTTCAGTGTCTCCACTGCGCGGACCAGCGGGGCCAGATCGGGGTTCTTCGCCGCCGCGTCGAGAGCCTCGCGCAGCGCGGAGTCATTGGTGGGCCGTGCCTCCTCCAGAAGCAGGAGACCGGCCTGCGTGACATTGGTGTAGATGCCGCGCCGGTCCGTGGGGCACAGGTAGCGCTCCAGCAGGCCGCGGTTCTCGAGCCGGGTGACCAGGCGGGTGGTGGCGCTCTGGCTGAGTACGACCGCCTCGGCCACCTGCTTCATCTGGAGATGCCCCCCGACGCCGTCGTGCTGTCGGCTCAGGACGTCCAGCAGGGAGTACTCCCGCACGCTCAGATCGTGCTGAGCCTGGAGGGCCCGCTCGATATGGGCCTCGATTCTCCCGTGCAGCAGCGAGAGCGCGCACCAGCCCTGAGTGAGGGCGGTCAGTGCGGGGTCCGTGGCGGTCATGGACGTTCCCTCCGTTCAGGTGCTGCTGAGGCCAGGGTAAAGCAAGGGCGAAATAGACCGCGTTTGCAACTATACCGCGCATGCAACTATTGTCCTTGCCTGTAAAGCGCATGCGCAACTAGTTGAAAGGTCTGTTTCCCTCATGCCTCTCGCGCTCCTCGCCCTCGCGATCGGGGCCTTCGGGATCGGAACGACGGAGTTCGTGATCATGGGTTTGCTGCCCGAGGTCGCAGGTGACTTCGGCGTCTCCATTCCCACCGCCGGCCATCTGGTGACCGGCTACGCCCTGGGTGTCATGTTCGGTGCCCCGCTGATGACCGTGCTCGGCACCAAGGTCTCCCGCAAGCGGATGCTGATGCTGCTGATGGGCCTGTTCATCGCCGGGAACCTGCTCTCGGCTCTGGCCCCCGTCTTCGGCGCCATGCTGCTCGGGCGGGTGATCGCCTCGCTGGCCCACGGTGCCTTCTTCGGTATCGGCTCCGTGGTCGCGGCCGACCTGGTCGCCCCCGACAAGAAGGCCGGAGCCATCGCCATGATGTTCACCGGACTGACCGTCGCCAATGTCGTCGGTGTTCCCCTGGGCACTCTCGTCGGCCAGTCCGCCGGCTGGCGCGTCACGTTCGGGATCGTCGCCGCGCTCGGTGCCGTCGGTCTGGTCGGCATAGCCAAGCTCGTTCCCGACCTTCCCCGGCCAGAGGGCGTACGGCTGCGTGACGAACTGGCCGCGTTCAAGAACGTACAGGTCCTGCTGGCCATGGCGATGACCGTCCTGGGCTTCGGCGGTGTCTTCGCGGCCATCACCTACATCGCGCCGATGATGACGCACGTCGCCGGCTTCGCCGACGGATCCGTCACCTGGCTGCTGGTCCTCTTCGGCCTCGGCATGGTCGGGGGCAACCTCATCGGCGGCAAGTACGCGGATCGCGCTCTGATGCCCATGTTGTACGTGTCCCTGGGCGCTCTCGCCGTCGTCCTGGCACTCTTCACACTGACCGCGCACCACAAGATCCTGGCGGCCGTCACGATCGTCCTGATCGGCGGTCTGGGATTCGCCACCGTCCCGCCCCTGCAGAAACGGGTTCTCGACCAGGCTCACGGCGCCCCCACCCTGGCCTCGGCCATGAACATCGGCGCCTTCAACCTCGGCAACGCCCTGGCCGCATGGCTCGGCGGTCTCGTGATCGCGGCAGGGCTCGGTTACACCGCTCCCAACTGGGTCGGCGCCGTCCTTGCGGCGGGTGCCCTGGTGCTGGCCTTCGTGTCCGCCGCCCTCGGCCACCGGGACAAGGCCTCCAGCGCCCGGGTCGCAGGCTCGGCGCCCACCACACAGCGGACCTCGGTCCCCCATTGATCTGAACGCCGGTGAGAGCGAGCCCGGGGCCGTCCTCACCCCGTCTTCGGCCGCCACCGGCCGACTTCTTCATCACGACCACCGACGTCACCGCTATCACCCGGCATCGCCCGTACACCAAGGAGTACTTGCTCATGAGCACCACCACCGCTGTCGCCCCGCTCACCACCGCCGACGCCGAAGCCCTGGTCACGGCCGCACACCAGGCTGCCGAGGCCGCCGGGGTCACGGTCAGCGTGACCGTCCTGGACGCAGGAGGGCATCTGCTCGCTTTCCGGCGGGACGACCGCGCCGTGCTGATCTCCGGTGAGACCAGCACCCGCAAGGCGTACACCGCACTTCAGCTGGACGCGCCCACCGCGGACCTCGTCGAGACCGTGCGACCGGGAGGGCTCTTCCATACCCTGCCCACCGCGCTGGACCGACCGCTGCTGTTCATCGCCGGTGGTGTGCCCGTCCGGCGCGGTGGCCGTCTGATCGGTGCGGTCGGCGTCGGCGGTGGTGCACCGGAGCAGGACCACTCCTTCGCCACGGCTGCCGTGGACGCCCTCGCCTGACGGACGGTCCCCACAAAGCACGCCGGTTCCCGAAACCTCCGGGAACCGGCGTCGTCGTGTCCGGAGCCTCAGCCGGCCGCGACCGTCACGGGGGCGAACCTTCGGGTCCAGTCCCCGGGCATCTCCGTGATCCCGTACGTCATGACCGCGTTGAAGGCGATGGACGCCAGACCACGGCCCTTCGCCCAGGCCAGCAGCTCTCCATGCCGTACATCGATGTCCGTCCGCAGCGGTCGGTCGGTGTGAGCGGCGAGGGAAGCGAGGAGTGTCATGGCTGTAGGGGTGTCGCGGGCGATCAGCGGGCCCACGACATGGGTGTCCATGTTGGGCCACGCAGCCGCGTAACCGATGATCCGGCCGTCCTCCTCGGCCACGCGCACCTGGTCGGCGAATGAGGGCAGTCGGGTGACGATGTGCGTACGGTCCGCCCCGAACACCTCCTCGTCGAGCCGGAGGAGGGCGGGCAGGTCCGCGGCGGTGGCGGTGCGGGTGAAGGCCCCTGGAACCTCTGCCCCGCTCGGGACGAAGTGCCCGCGGAGCATCTCCGCCCGGCCGACGACCTGGAAGCCGAGCTCCTCGTAGAGGGGGAGGCCGTTCGGTGTCGCGTGCAGTGTCAGGGGCGTGGCGCTCATCGCCGCCATGACGTGGCGCATCAGGCGGCGTCCGATGCCCTGGCGGGCATGCCGTTCGGCGACCAGAACCATACCGATGGCTCCGAGCGCGGGACGCTCCTGAGGGCCGTACTCGGTGACGACACAGGCGGCGCCCAGACCGCCCTCGGGATCGTCGATCCCATAGCCCTTCCCCGCGGAGAGAAGGAGCCCCCACTTGTGTTCTTCACGCGGCCACCCGCGATCCTCGGACAGGTCGGCGCAGGCCGAGAGATCGCGGGGGGTGAGGCGACGGATGGGCAGAGAAGCAAGGAAGAGGGTCGGCACGCAGGTCAGGCTGTCCGACGGAGGCTGCTGGTGTCCACCTGTTTCCGAGATCTCCGGGAAGCCCACGAGCCGGTGTCCTTCGCGTGATGCCCTCGTCATCCCAGGTCGGGAGCGTGCATGGCGCGTACGCCCTCGATGTTGCCGTCCAGGTAGTGCCGTAGTGACAACGGGACGAGATGGACGGAGGCGATGCCCACGCGGGTGAACGGCACGCGGACGATCTGGTACTCGCCGGTGGGCTCGTCGACCTCCGGGCCGTGTCGCAACGACGGATCCATGGACTCCAGACGGCACACGAAGAAATGCTGCACCTTCACACCGGTGGCGCCACCGTCCTCGCCGATGTGCTCCACCGTGTCGACGAAGCAGGGCACCACGTCGGTGATCTTGGCGCCGAGTTCCTCGTACACCTCTCGGTGCAGAGCGTCGACGACGGTCGGGTCCTCCGGCTCGACTCCTCCACCGGGGGTGACCCAGTAGGGATCCACGCCGGGCTTGGTTCGCTTGATCAGGATCAAGTGGTCACCGTCCAGCAGGACGGCACGGGCGGTGCGCTTGACCACGGGGCGGACGGTCATGGAGGAAATGTGGCCCAGCTTGTTCCACGTGAAACATCGCGACACGCCACCGGCCGGTTTTCCCGGATGAGCCGCGCGGCCGAAGGATCAGCACCAGTCGGCGGCTGTCTGCTGCAACCACTCATGAGCGCGCGCGACATGCGGCATCGCCAGCGTGCCGTTTCGGACCACCAGGAAGTACGTGCGCAGCGGTGGCACGGCGGGCTCGTGCAACGCGATCACCTCTCCGCGTTCGAGTGCGGCCGTGCACAGGTACCGGGGCAGTACGGCCAGCCCGGCACCCGCGGCGACGCAGGCCAGCACCGCGCGTAGATCCGGAACGATGACGGTACCCGGGGTACCAGGGCGGGAATCGAAGACAGAGGCCCAGTAGCGGGAGACGAGGGGCAGTGACTCGTGCACCTCGATCACCGGGATCTGTCCCAGCGCGGATCCCCCGGTGTGGTGGAGCCTGTCGGAGTCGGCTTGCCGAGCCCAGCGGGGCGCGGCGACCAGGACGTGCTCCTCGTCGCAGAGCGCGGTCGCCGAGAGTAGCGTGCCACGCGGCCGGACCGTGCTGATGGCCAGATCATGTCGCCCCGCGGCCAGCCCTTCCAACGTCTCCTCGGCGGTCCCGAAGGAGGTGCGTAAGGCGAAGCTGTGGCCGTTCTCGCGAGCCAGCGCGGTGAGCGCGGGCACCGCCCGCTCAGCAGTGAATTCGAGAGGCCCTGCCAGGTGCAGTGTCCGCGAGGAGGAGTCCTCCTCGAGTCCGGTCTCGGTGATCTCCACCAGAGCGTCGAGATGCGGCGCTGCCTTGTGGGCGAGTTCGTCCCCGATGGTCGTCGGTGTCACACCGCGGGCCTGCCGCAGGAACAGGGGCCGACCCAGCTGTCGTTCCAGGGTCCGTATCTGTGAGGTCACGGCCGGCTGGGAGAGGCCGAGCAGGGCGGCGGCCCGGGTGAAGGAGCCGGCTCGGTGCACGGTCACGAAGGTCCGCAACAAGGCCAGGTCCACAGCACGCCCTCCTCTTCGTCAGCCCCGTTGCCACCTTGGCTCAACTATAAATATGTCGATAGGTCGCTGTCGCTACGGTGATTGGACACTGACACTGAGTCAACTAGCCTTGGTCGCGCGGTTCTTCGCGCGCAGAACCGAGGGCGGTCCGAGCCACGAGGGGGGAGGCTCGGACCGCCCGTCGTCCCCAGCAGGACGCCTGTCACCTGCCCGGACGGCTCGGTCAGGCGGCTGCTTCGTCCAGTGCGTGCAGCACGTCCGCCACCAGGTCGGCCGGATCCTCGGCTCCGACGGAGAAACGGACGAAGCCCTCCGGAACCGCGTCCCCGCCCCAGCGACCGCGTCGCTCGGCCGTGGACCGCACGCCGCCGAAGCTGGTCGCGGCGTCCACGAGCCGCAGCGCCTCGAGGAAACGGTCCGCACGCGCGCGTGTGGGCAGCGCGAAGGACACCACGCACCCGAAGCGCCGCATCTGCTGCGAGGCGATCCGGTGCGAGGGGTCGTCCGGCAGCCCCGGATAGCGCAGCCCCGTCACCTCGGGCCGTTCCCGCAGGGCCCGGGCGAGCGTCAGGGCGGTGGCGTTCTGCCGGTCGACCCGCAACTGGAGTGTGGCGATCGAGCGGTGCGCGAGCCATGCCTCCATGGGGCCGGGGATGGCGCCGACGATCTTGCGCCAGCGGCGCACGGCGGCCATCGCCTCGGCGTCGCGGCCGACGACGTACCCCAGGAGGATGTCCCCGTGGCCGGTGAGCTGTTTGGTTCCGCTGGCCACGGAGAAGTCGGCACCGAGCTCCAGCGGACGCTGGCCGAGCGGTGTCGCGAGGGTGTTGTCGACGGCGACCAGCGCGCCGTGCGCGCGTGCTGCTTCCGCGAGTCGCCGCACGTCGCACACGTCGAGCCCAGGGTTCGACGGCGTCTCGATCCACAGCAGCCGCGCGCCGTCGAGGACATCGAGCTGGGCGTCGCCGCCGGTCGGTGCGGTACGCACCTCGACGCCGTACGCCTCCAGCTGGGTGCGCACCAGGGGCAGTACCTGATAGCCGTCGTCCGGCAGGACGACCGTGTCCCCGGTGCGCAGCTGCGAGAAGAGCACCGAGGAGATCGCGGCCATGCCCGAGGCGAACACCAGGGTCTCGGTGCCGTCCTGCCCCGGTGCCTCCAGATCCCCGATGGCCTGCTCCAGCAGCGTCCAGGTGGGGTTCTCGTCCCGGCCGTAGGTGTAGGGGCCGGAGGGGTCGCCGGGCAGGTGGAAATGGGCGGCGAAGACGGGGCCGGGCAGGGTCGGTTCGTGCTTGACCGGCTCGGGCAGTCCGGCCCGCACCGCGCGTGTGCCCTCACCGGGGAAGGGCCTCTTCGGGCCCGTCCCGTGGCCGCCGTCCGTCGTGGAATCGCTCATGCCGCTCGTCCTTCCGTCTGCTCGCGTACCGCGGTGAGCAGCCCGGTACTCGCTGCCTCCACCATCTCAAGACATGCGACGAAGCCGTCCGCACCTCCGTAGTACGGGTCCGGTACGTCGAGATCGTCGCCCGCCCCGGGGTCGTACGAGCGCAGCAGGCGAACCTTGTCCGCGTCCTGTGGGGTGGGTGCCAGGCGGCGCAGTGCTTCGAGGTGGCCCGTGTCGAGCGCGACGACGAGATCGAGACGGGCGAACCACGACGGGGCGAACCGCCGGGCCGTGTGGCCCGCGGCGTAGCCGTTCTCCTCCAGGACGGCCACCGCGCGGGGATCGGCGCCGTCGCCCTCGTGCCAGCCGTGGGTGCCGGCGCTGTCCACCTCGACCGTGCCGTCGAGGCCGGCCTCCACGACACGCGCGCGGAAGACGGACTCGGCCATCGGGGAACGGCAGATATTGCCGGTGCAGACGAAACAGACGCGGTACGTCATGGTGCTCAGTCCCCGTCGGGCAGAACGACGTTGAGGGCCCAGGAGACGACCGAGATGATCAGACCGCCCAGTACGGCCGTCCAGAAGCCCTCCACATGGAAGCTCAGGTCGAACTGGCCGGCCAGCCAGGAGGTGAGCAGCAGCATCAGCGCGTTCACCACCAGTGTGAACAACCCGAGCGTCAGGATGAGCAACGGGAGGCTCAGGAGCTGCACGATCGGCTTGACCAGGAAGTTCACCACGCCGAAGATCAACGCGACGAGTATGAGGGTGCCGATCTCCTTGCCCGTGCTGTCACCTGTGAGGGTGATCTTGTCGATCAGCCACACCGCCACCGCGAGGGCGGCGGCGTTGGCGATCGTCTTGACTACGAAATTCTTCATGTGTCTGATCGTGGCAGACAGGACCGGACATGAGCAGTGAGGCAGGGGCGGACAGGATATGAAGGCATTCCGGCTGGACGAACTGGAGGCCGAACGCGCCGCCAACGAGGGCGCGTACCTTCAGTTCCTGCGGGAGCGGAACATGTCGGTCGGTCTGTACGCCCTGGACGCGGGCGGGCAGGATCCGCAGCAGCCGCACAACCAGGACGAGGTGTACTTCGTCGTCAGCGGCAGGGCGGCGATCACTGTCGGCATGGAGACCACGCAGGTGGCACGCGGCAGCGTGGTGTACGTGCCGGCGGGGGTCGCGCACAAGTTCCACCACATCAGTGAGGACCTGCGGGTCCTGGTGGTGTTCTCTCCCCCCGAGAGCTGAGCCGCGGTCTCGGGGTTCCCTAGGGGATCGGTCAGGGGAGGACAAGGGATCCGAGGCCCCCGGTGGGGCTCCCGGCGACCTAGCATCGAGTGCAGGACATCATTCACGCGACCCGGCACAAGGCGGGCGGAGAGGTAAGGACGAAGGCGATGCGAGAGATCTTCACGGGACTGCCGTGGTGGGTGAAGTGGATCGCGGTGCCGGTCATCGCCCTGGTCGTGTTCGGGGGGTTGATAGCGAGCGTGGTCGGCTTCGTGATCGCCCTGCTCTTCAAGGTGCTGGTCTTCGCTGCACTGGTCGGCGGAGTCATCTACGTCGTACGGAAGTTCACGTCGAGTTCGTCGTCGCGCGGCGACTGGTGAGCCCCACGGGGAGCCGGTGAAGCGGTAACGGGCGACACCGGTTCCCTCGGGCGGGGGAAGTTTCCCGGACGGACCGTCCGCGTGCGGTGACAGACGGTTAGAGTCCGGAACGCCATGCGGGGACAATCCCCGCGAGCGGCGTACACCCCCACCCGTGTTCCCCCGCACGGGCTGCCCCCTCGCTTCGGGAGTGACCCTTGGCCACGGCCGACACCGTCACCGCACATCTGCCTGCTGTTCCCTGCCAGCCCCGTGCGCGGGCGGTCTCCGAACCGGCGCCCACCGCCACCCTCATCGGCTCCGTGCAGCGCGCGATGCGTCTGCTGGAATCCGTCGCCGGGCATGAGTACGGAGCCCCGGCCAAACAGTTGGCCCGCGAGACCGGACTGGCCCTTCCCACGACGTACCACCTGCTGCGCACCCTTGTGCACGAGGGCTATCTGCGCCGTGACAAAGGGCTGTTCTTCCTCGGCGACGCAGCCGAGAGGCTGAGCAGCAGCGGGGCCCCGCAGAAACGTCGCAGCACGGTCGTCGACGCGCTCGCGCGGTGGCGTGACGCGATCAGGGCTCCCGTGTACTACGCGGTGTACCGCGAGGGCGAGATCGACCTCGTGTGCGTCTCCGACACTCCCGGCAATCCCGCGGTCCAGGAATGGGCGGACTTCCGGGCGACCGGCCACGCGCACGCCATCGGGCAGTGCCTGCTGTCCCAGCTCGACGAGGCCGCCCGCCGCGACCACCTCGACCGCTTCCCCGTGCAACCCGTCACGCCGTACACCGTGCGCGACGCACACGGTCTTCTCCGGCGCCTGGAGCGGACCCGGCGCATGGAACCGGTGATCGAGCGCCAGGAATACGCCCTGGGCACGGTGTGCGCGGCCGTCCCGATCACGGCCGGCACCACGGCTGCGACGATCGCCGTCTCCCTGCCCGCGCATCAGGCCCACCGGTTGCTCCCCGCCGCGCAACAACTGCAGACGGAAGCGGGCCGTCTGCTCGGGCCGTTGGGGCTCTCTATCACCATCTGAAAACTCACTCCTTGTGATTCACCGTGTACGTTGAGCAAGATTCCCCCAGTGTCAGGGGTCCATTCCCGGCTGGTCCGCGGCTAATGACGGGGTAGGCGATGCGCGAGTCCGTACAGGCAGAGGTCATGATGAGCTTTCTCGTGTCGGAGGAGTTGTCCTTCCGCATCCCGGTGGAGCTTCGCTATGACACCTGTGATCCCTACGCCGTGCGGCTGACCTTCCATCTTCCCGGGGACGCGCCTGTGACCTGGGCGTTCGGCAGAGAGCTGCTGATCGACGGCGTCGGTAGACCATGCGGCGAGGGTGACGTGCGGGTGTCACCGGTCGAGCCCGGCGTCCTGGGCGAGGTGCTGATCCGGCTTCAGGTCGGTGGCGACCACGCGCTGTTCCGTTCGTCGACGGCGCCGCTCGTGGCCTTTCTCGACCGCACCGACAAGCTGGTGCCGCTGGGCCAGGAGGGAGCGCTCGCCGATTTCGACGCCCATCTCGACGACGCACTGGACCGCATCCTGGCGGAGCAGGGCGCCGGGTAAAGGGTTCCGCCACTCGGACAGCCGGTGGCGGAACCGTTCATCGTGTTCCGTCACATCGGTGCAGGAACGCTTTTGCGCCGATGGACGAGCCACTCCGGTGGGCCGGTCGTTCGGAGGCGGGCCGCAGCCGGTCATGTGTCGGCAGCAGGCTCTCCGGCGCCGCGCCGTAACGGGGTCACCGCTTCCGGCGCCTGCCCCTCCCGCCCCGCGCCGGAACCGCCCGGACGCTCTCCCCGGGTGTCTGCGCCGCCGTACGGTCGGCCGAGACCACCAGGGCGGCCAGAGCCGTGGTGACCGGCACCGCGGCCACCAGACCGATCGAGCCGACCAGCGTACGCACGATCTCCTCCGCGACCAGCTCGCTGTTGGCGACCGTCCCCACACTGCTCTGCGCGATGGAGAACAGCAGCAGCAACGGCAACGCGGCGCCCGCGTAGGCGAGAACGAGAGTGTTGACCACGGACGCGATGTGATCGCGGCCGATACGGATGCCCGCGCGGTACAGTCCCCGCCAGCCCATCGACGGGTTGGCCTCGTGCAGTTCCCAGACGGCCGATGTCTGGGTGACCGTCACATCGTCGAGCACACCGAGCGACCCGATGATGACGCCGGCCAGCAACAGACCGCTCATGTCGATCTCGGGGTACAGGCCGTGGATCAGTCCGGTGTTGTCGTCGGTGTTGCCGGTCAGCACGGCCCAGTCGATGAAGACCGAGCCCAGAACGCCGATCAGCAGCAGCGAGACCAGAGTGCCCAGCACCGCCACGGATGTGCGCGCCGACAGTCCGTGACAGAGATACAGGGCCTGCAGCATGATGGCGCTCGCCCCCACCACCGCCACGACCAGCGGGTTCGATCCCTGCAGAATGGCGGGCAGGATGAAGAAGTTCAGCACCAGGAAGCTGACCGTCAGCGCGATCAGTGCCATCACACCGCGCAGCCGCCCGACGGCCACGACGGCGACCGCGAAGATGCCGGCGAGCAGGGCCAAGGGGAGACGCCGGTTCACGTCGGCGACCGAGTACTGCAGGTCCTTCGGAGCAGAAGGTTCGTAGGCGACCACGACCTCCTGACCCTCGCTCAGCTGACGGGACTGGTCCGGCTGCACGATCTCGGTGAACGTGCGGCCCTGGTCCTTGCCGCTGTCGACCCGGATCGTCGCCCTCTTGCACGTGCCGTTCGCCTGCTGCTGCGCGGAGGAGCCCTCGGCCGTCGAGGTGTCGCCGGTCGGGACGCCTCCGGAAGCGTTGACGGAGGAACAGCTCACCTCGACCACCTTGGTGACCGTGGCCTCCTGCGTCTGCCGGTCGAAACCGACGCCGGTGCGCTCATGTCCCGGTGCGCCGCCCGGCCACAGCACGACGAGGCCGACCAGCACCGCCGCGGTGAACGGGATGAGGACCGCCGCGATGACCTTGCGCAGGTGCTTCGAGACGGGGGCCGCGGGGCCGTGACTGTGACTGTGCCCGTGCGAGTGGCCGTGTCCGCCGCCGGAGTCCGGATCGTGCCCGTGTCCGTCGTCGACCGGAGGGGGGCCACCGTGGCCGCCGCTGTGGCCGTCCCCGCCCGGGCCACGGTCGTGGTGGCCGCCGCCCGGCTCCGGGCCCCGGCCGTGACCTTGAACCCGCGCTTGTCCCGCCCCCTGCCCCCGCGGCCCCTGCTCCTGGCTCGGGTGGCCGGCTCCGGGCCCGCGCCCGAACCAGTCTCCGGAACCGGAGCCGTCTCCCTGGCTGTCCTCACGGCCCGTGCTGTTGCCGGCCGTGGGCCCTCTGCCACGGCCGCCGCCGTTTCGGGCGCCGGAGCCGGGGGGTGGTTCGGGCGGTGGGTACGGGGGATGTTGCGTCGAGGTCACCGCCCGATCATCGCAAGAACAACGAGGGCCCTCTGTTCACCGCGCCACAATTGACGCTAGCGTGGGGGCACCTTTTGTACACGCGGGAGCTCGGAGCACCGGGCTGAGAGGACGCTGACCTCCGTCCCAGCGACGTTTCACATGAAACATCACTGCTGTCCGAGTGGTGTTCCCCACGGAACGCCGACCGACGGAAACCGCTGCGTCGACCGCTGAACCTGTTACCGGGTAATGCCGGCGTAGGGAGTAGGTCTCATGACCAACAAGGACGCACGCACGCCTGCCTCCACGCAGAACCCGACGGAGACGTCGGAGCAGGAGGAGGCCGGGAAGTCCATCGGATGGCACAAGGCGTACATCGAGGGCACGCGCCCCGGTCTGCGGGTGCCGGTCCGTCAGGTGCACCTCACCAACGGCCAGTCGGTCACGCTGTACGACACCTCGGGCCCGTACACCGACCCCCTGGTCGATACCGATGTACGCAGGGGGCTGGCGCCGCTGCGGGGGAACTGGATCACCGCGCGCGGCGACACCGAGGAGTACGCGGGCCGTCCCGTCCGTCCCGAGGACGACGGGATCAAGCACACCTCGCCGCGCGGCGGCCTGCGCAACCTCGACGCGGTGTTCCCGGGTCGGCCCCGTCAGCCGCGCCGCGGCCGCGCGGGCGGGGCGGTCACGCAGCTGGCGTACGCACGTCGCGGCGAGATCACACCCGAGATGGAGTACGTGGCCATCCGAGAGAACGTGTCGCCGCAGGTCGTGCGTGAGGAGATCGCGGCGGGCCGCGCGGTGCTGCCCGCCAACGTCAACCATCCGGAGACCGAGCCGATGATCATCGGCAAGCGGTTCCTGGTGAAGGTCAACGCCAACATCGGGAACTCCGCGGTGACCTCCTCCATCGAGGAGGAGGTGGAGAAGATGACCTGGGCGACCCGCTGGGGCGCCGACACGGTCATGGACCTGTCCACCGGCCGCAATATCCACACCACCCGGGAGTGGGTGCTGCGCAATTCCCCCGTCCCCATCGGCACCGTGCCGCTCTACCAGGCGCTGGAGAAGGTCGACGGCAGGGCCGAGGAGCTGACCTGGGAGATCTACAAGGACACGGTCGTCGAGCAGGCCGAGCAGGGCGTGGACTACATGACGGTTCATGCCGGCGTACGGCTGGCGTACGTGCCGCTGACCGCCAACCGCAAGACGGGCATCGTCTCGCGCGGTGGCTCGATCATGGCGGCGTGGTGTCTGGCGCACCACAAGGAGTCGTTCCTGTACGAGAACTTCGAGGAACTCTGCGAGATCCTCGCGACCTACGACGTCACGTACTCGCTCGGCGACGGACTCCGGCCGGGGTCGATCGCGGACGCCAACGACCAGGCCCAGTTCGCCGAGTTGCGCACACTCGGGGAACTCAACCGGATCGCGAAGCGTTTGAATGTGCAGACCATGATCGAGGGGCCGGGACACGTCCCGATGCACAAGATCAAGGAGAACATCGACCTTCAGCAGGAGATCTGCGATGAAGCCCCGTTCTATACGCTCGGCCCGCTGACGACGGACGTCGCGCCCGCGTACGACCACATCACCTCCGGTATCGGTGCCGCAATGATCGCCTGGTGGGGTACCGCCATGCTCTGTTACGTCACACCCAAGGAGCATCTCGGCCTGCCCAACCGTGATGACGTCAAGACCGGCGTCATCACCTACAAGATCGCCGCCCATGCCGCCGACCTGGCCAAGGGACATCCGAGCGCGCAGGAGTGGGACGACGCGCTGTCCGACGCGCGCTTCGAGTTCCGTTGGGAGGACCAGTTCAACCTCGCCCTCGACCCGGACACGGCACGGGAGTTCCACGACGAGACCCTTCCGGCAGAGCCCGCCAAGACCGCGCACTTCTGCTCGATGTGCGGGCCGAAGTTCTGTTCCATGAAGATCAGCCAGAGCATCACGGAGCGGTTCGGCGGTGCCTCGCCGGAGGGCGCCTCGGCCGAGGAGATCGCCGAGGGGATGCTGCAGAAGTCGAAGGAGTTCGCGGAGGCGGGCAACCGCGTGTACCTGCCGCTGACTGACTGACTGACTGACTGACTGAACTGACTGAACTGACTGAACTGACTGAACTGACTGAATCGAACTGGGTGAACGGGAGAGGGGCGGGTCGTTCGGGCCCGCCCCTCTCGCCGCTCACGGGGACGGATCGGCAGACTGTATGCCATGACAGCGCAATCAATGAGCAAGGGGTCCAACCTTCCCGTCGATGCCCCGGTGGTGCGCGTCGAGCTTGCTTGGACCGCCGGGGCCGGTGTGCCCGACATCGACGCTTCGGCTCTCCTGCTCGCGGCGGCCGGACGGGTGCGGGACGACGGCGATTTCGTCTTCTACAACCAGCCGCGGCACGCCTCCAACGCTGTGACACATCGGGGGAAGCGGAGCACCGCCGGTGCCACGACCGACACGGTCGAGGTCGACCTGCGCCTGCTGGAACCGGCCGTCGAGCGGATCGCGCTGTGCGCGTCGTCCGACGGCGGGACCTTCGGCCAGGTCCCGGGGCTGGTGCTCAGGCTGCTCGACGCCGGGGCGGAGACCGAAATCGCCCGGTTCGACATGGTGGCCGACACGGAGACCGCGTTCATCGGCGGCGAGCTGTACCGGCGCCAGGGGAAGTGGAAGTTCCGCGCGGTGGGCCAGGGGTACGCCTCCGGGCTCGCGGGGCTGGCCACTGACTTCGGTATCACCGTGGACGACGCTCCTCCGGCGGCCCCCGCCGCCGTGCCTCCGGTCGTCGCGTCCCCCGTCACGCCTGTCGTCTCCGCTCCGATGCCTCCTGCTCCGGTGCCTCCGGTCCCGGCCGTTCCCCCGGCCGCTCCGCGCCTCACCAAGGGAGAGGAGCGGCTGCCCGTGGACATGCGCAAGCGGCTGTCGCTGCGCAAGGAGCAGGTGGCCGTCAGCCTGCGCAAGCACGGGGCCGCCGAGGTCACCGCGCGCGTCATCCTCGTACTGGACGCCTCCGGATCCATGGCACCCCAGTACTCCAAGGGAGTCGTGGCGGACGTCGTCGAACGCATGGCCGCGGTCGCCGCGCAGTTGGACGACGACGGCGAGATGCAGGCCTGGACGTTCGCCTCGCATCCGGCACGGCTGCCGGACCTGCGGCTGGGCGAACTGCCCGACTGGCTCCGGCTGCACGTGCGGGTGGGGGAGATGAGCCTCTTCCGGCGCGGGCGGAAGAAGGGGCTGGACCCGAGCCAGGTCGACATGCGGGAGGTCGGCATCCAGAACGAGGAACAGAAGGTCATCGCCGAGGTCCGCTCGTTCGTCGGGAGCAATCCCGCGGCGGCCCCGACGCTCGTGCTGTTCTTCTCCGACGGCGGGGTCTACCGGAACACCGAGATCGAGCGTGAGCTCCGCGAAGCGGTGGAGGAACCCGTCTTCTGGCAGTTTGTGGGGCTCGGACGGTCGAACTACGGCGTGTTGGAACGATTCGACACGTTGCCCGGACGCCGCGTCGACAACGTCGGGTTCTTCGCCGTCGACGACATCAGCACCGTGCCGGACCCGGAGTTGTACGACCGTCTGCTGTCCGAGTTCCCGCTGTGGATCACAGCTGCGAGCCGGGCGGGCATTCTATGACCAGGGGCACGATCTGACCTGAGCATGACCTGACCTGGGCATGGACTGACCCAGACATGACGTGACCCGTGCACCCGGCACACGCCCCCCGTCGCGGAGCCTCTCGAGAGGGCTCCGCCGGTGAGGGAGCGCCGGCCGACGACTACGGAATCGGGCCGGTACTTCGGCCGTTCGCCTACTCAGGCTGGTGTTCCGGCCCCCCGAAGTCCGGGCTGCTGTAGTCCGGACTCGAGTAGCTCGGCCGCGGGCCACGGCTCGGGCCTTCCCCGGGGCTGGTGAATCCCGGCCGGTGGTAGCCGAGGTTCGGGATACGGCCGGTCGGTTCGGACGGTGCCGCGTAGCGCAGTGCGGCTGCCGTGCCGGGATCGGTGAGAGCGTCTCGCAGGAACGGCATGATCCCCCGCTCCAGCAGTGCCTCGTGCCAGGCATCCCTGGCCAGGGCCAACTCCTTGTCGACTTCCACGTACGGCCCGCTCCGGGCCGAGGGCTTGTTGCGCAGCGCGGTGAGGAGCAGGCCCACGGCGGCGACCAGGATGGCGACCGCGGTCACGGCGCCGAACGTCCAGCCCGTGGTGAGCATGGTCCGGGTGAAGGCCGCGCTGAGGTCGAGCATGCGCAGGATGTAGCCGACGAGCAGGAAGAGCACGGCCGCCGTTCCGGCCAGGACGGGTGCCAGAACGGCGATGACGGCGACCGCACCCGCGCCGGCGGTCTCGGTGACCTCCCCCACGGCGGCGGCGAGCCCCGCTGTGCCGGGTTCCGGCTCGGAGGAGCCCGACTCGCGCACGGCCGGGGCGGCCGACGCCGGTGGCCGGCGCAGTTCCTCGCGGACCTTGATGTAGTGCTGGTACTCGGTCGCCGCGGCCGCCGTGATGATCGCGGTGGCATTGAGCGCCATGGTGCGCAGTTGTTCGGAGTTGAGCCGCTGACCGACGGCGGTCAGTTCCGGGCGGTGTGGTGCGGAGCGCAGCACCTCATCGAGGATCCGCTCGTATTCCTGGCGGTCCTCGGTCAACAGGTGCTGCGGAACGCTGTTCATGTGCATCCCCCGATGCTCCGTAGGGCTTGTGGCTCGGCATGCTGACGAGCCGCTGGGCAGAAACGGAGGGGAGCCTGCTACGGATAAGCCGATGGTAGAGCGCTGACGGTGCGCCGTGACAGGGGGTTTACCGAAATTGGCCGTTGTCCGGTGCGGTCCCGGGCCGGTGGCGCCTGGCCCGGGACCCGCTCACTTGGCGAGTGGCAGCTTCTGGACCAGCAGTTTTCCGGCCATCGTCACGCCGCCGTCCATCGCGATGGCCAGTCCCTCGGCGTAGACGTGCGGACCCTCGACGACGGGACCGCTGTCGTCCCCGCCGTCCTCGGAGCCGACTTCGCCCAGCAGGTACGGAATGGGGCTGTGGCCGTGAACGACCCGGGTGCCACCGTACGTATTCAGCAGGGAGCGCACCGCTTCGGCGCCGCCCTCGTCGCGGAAGGAGAACCGTTTGGTGAACTTGCGGAACAGGTCCCAGACCTCGTCGGCGTCGTTGCGGGTGATCGTCTCGCGGACGGTGTCGTTGACCTCTTCGATGGAGTGGCCGTAGTCGAGGTAGGCGGTGGTGTCGGAATGCAGCAGGAGGTGGTCGTCGACGGCCTCGACGGCGTCCAGGCGGGCCATCCACTGCAGGTGGTGGTCCTGGAGCCGGTCCATGTCGGTTTTCTGCCCGCCGTTGAGGAGCCAGGCCGCCTGGAAGGTGGCGGTGCCCGCGCCGGATTTGACGGGGGTGTCGCCGAACCGCTTGGCGCCGAGCAGCAGCAGTTCGTGATTGCCCATCAGGGCCTTGCAGTAGCCGCCGGCCGCGGCGGCCTCGGCGGACAGCCGCATCACGAGGTCGATGACGCCGATGCCGTCCGGTCCCCGGTCGGTGAAGTCGCCGAGGAACCACAGCCGTGCGGGGCCGGCGCACCACTGGCCCGCGGAGTCGATGAGACCCTGCTCCTGGAGGGCGGCGACCAATTCGTCGAGGTACCCGTGGACGTCACCGACCACGTACAGCGGGCCGGGCCCGGTGGGGGGCGGCGGGGCGGAGACGGACGCGGGGTCGACGATCACCTGCACAGTGTCACCCCGATTGATGACCGGAAGGTCCCGACGCGTGGGTGTGTATCCATCCGGGAGGCTCTCCGGGGGCGGCGGGGCCGCCGCATCGCCGGGGTGCATGCTGTGGGCGTACGGACCGGTCTCGTGGATGTACGCGGGCACCCGGAAGTCGCGCACCGTCGGTGTGCGCTCCGCCCCGGGTCCCTGACCGGCCCCCTGAGTCATCGACCCCTCCACCATCAAGCCGCAACTGCACCGCGTCGGACTGCCTGGTCGCAGCGGCCCGCGGTGTCGTGGGCCCATCATAGGAACGCGGATCGTGCCATGTGATGACCCAGGGGTGGTGAATCGGAGCAAGACTCCAGCTCGCCGCGGTTTTCGCCCCATTTGGTCAGGGCTTCGCCCGCAGCGCGGCCACCCGGCCGCGTCGGCTCCTCCCGGGATCGCGCACGTCCGTCTCAGGGCAGCCGGCCCACTTCCGTAAGCAGCGGCTCCCGGAGGGGGAGCCGTCCCTTCCCCCTCCGGGAGCCGGGCCCGGTCGCTCTTTCCGGGGGCCTGTGGTTTTTCTGCCGGTCAGGCCGGCGACCGCGGCGGGCTGACCGTCGTGCGTGGTGGTCGGCGCTGCGACGAGGTGCGCACGATCAGCTCGGTGGGTATCACCTGCGCCACCGTGTGTTCCGGGTCGACCCCTTCGATGGCGTCGATGAGCAGCTGGACCACAGCCGTGCCGATGCGTCGTGGTTTGAGCGAGAGTGTGGTGACGGGCGGCTCGGTGTTGGCGTAGACGGTGGACTCGCTGCAGCAGACGAGCAGCAGGTCCTCCGGGACGCGCAGACCGTAGCGGCGCGCGGCGGCGAGCAGATCGGTGCCGTTGGGGTCGAACAGGCCGTAGACGGCGTCGGGACGGTCGGGGCGGGCGAGCAGCCGGTCGGCGGCGACGGCGCCGGCGCACGGATCGTGTGCCGGGTAGGACTCGTACACCGGGTCCTGGCCGACGCGCTCGCACCAGTGCAGATACGCGGTGGTCGACAGGTGGGTGTAGGTGTCGGTCGTGGTCCCGGTCAGCAGGCCGATGCGGCGGGCGCCCGCGGCGGCCAGGTGGTCGAGGATGCCGAGGACCGCGGCCTCGTGGTCGTTGTCCACCCAGGCCGTGACCGGGAGCGAACCGGCCGGACGGCCGTCGGAGACGACCGGTAAACCCTGCCGGACCAGTTCACTGACGACCGGATCCTGGTCCGAGGGATCGATGACGACCGTGCCGTCCAGGGCGACGTTGGACCACACGTCGTGTCGGGAGGTCGCGGGAAGGATCACGAGGGCGTAGCCGCGGGCGAGCGCGGCGGAGGTGGCGGCGCGCGCCATCTCGGCGAAGTACGCGAACTCGGTGAAGGTGAAAGGTTCTTCCCCGTACGTCGTCACGGTCAGGCCGATGAGTCCCGACTTGCCGGTACGGAGCGTACGGGCGGCGGCCGAGGGCCGGTAGCCCAGTCTGTCGGCGACCTCGCGGACGTGGCGCCGGGTGGCGTCCGGGAGCCTGCCCTTGCCGTTGAGGGCATCGGAGACGGTCGTGATGGAGACTCCGGCGGCGGCGGCCACGTCCCTGATGCCCGCTCGACCCGGTTTGCTGCCTCGGCGTGAGGTTTCCGCGCGGCTCACCTGGTGCTTCCCTGCTGCTGTCATGGCGAGCCGATAGTAGGGCTCATGCGGTGAGGTAGGGCGGACGCATATGCATGCGTTGACAGGCACGTTTCTGCATGATCATTAAAGGGTAAGTTCCTTGGAAAACAAGGATGTTGAATGTTCCAATGCCAAGACCTGGCGTGTCGGCCCATGCGGGCCTGCCGAGGGGGTGAGGTTGCGAAGAGGTCTCAACTCACCTGCACGGGGGACGCGCGCCACGGCGCGAGCCACCGGCGCGTAGATATATGTGCGGCGCGCCCCCGGCTCGGACGCCCTTTGTGCGCCTTCACGCAGCGATGCCCCTGTTGCTGAGGGGACGGATGGCGCGGAGGCGGCTTCCGTTGCCGCTGCGCGTGCCCACGCGGCAGCGCCCCTCCGCAGCGGCTTCTCTACTCTGCCGCGTCGAATCCTCATAAGGTGAGCAGTATTGGATGTCGGCGGCGGTCATGGGCCGCCGGTCTTCGGAGGAGGACTGCGGTGAGCGAGACCAGCCCCAAGCTGCGCGCCGAGCTGGAGGGTATTCCTACCTACAAACCGGGCAAACCGGCGGCGACCGATGGTCCGGTGGCCTACAAGTTGTCCTCCAACGAGAACCCTTATCCACCGCTGCCGGGGGTGATGGAGGCCATCGCCTCCGCGGCGTCCTCCTTCAACCGCTACCCCGACATGGCCTGCACGGCCCTGATGGCGGAGCTGGCCGAGCGCTTCGCCGTCCCGGTCTCCCACCTGGCCACCGGCACCGGCTCGGTCGGCATCGCCCAGCAGCTGCTGCAGGCCACCTCGGGCCCCGGCGACGAGGTGATCTATGGCTGGCGCTCGTTCGAGGCGTACCCGATCATCACCAGGATCAGCGGTGCCACCCCTGTGCAGGTGCCCCTGACCCCGGGCGATGTGCACGATCTCGACGCGATGGCCGAGGCGGTCACCGATCGGACCCGGCTCATCTTCGTCTGCAACCCCAACAACCCGACCGGCACGGTGGTCCGGCGGGCCGAACTGGAGCGCTTCCTCGACCGGGTGCCCCGCGATGTCCTGGTGGTGCTCGACGAGGCCTACCGTGAGTTCATCCGTGACCCCGAGGTGCCGGACGGCGTGGAGATCTACCGGGAGCGGTCCAATGTCTGTGTGCTGCGGACCTTCTCCAAGGCCTACGGGCTGGCCGGGCTGCGCGTGGGTTTCGCGATCGCCCATGAGCCGGTGGCCGCGGCGCTGCGCAAGACGGCGGTGCCGTTCGGTGTGAGCCAGGTCGCGCAGGACGCGGCGATCGCCTCGCTGCGTGCCGAGGACGAGCTCATCGGCCGGGTCGGTTCGCTGGTGTGTGAGCGCAACCGGGTCATGGACGCGCTGCGTGCTCAGGGCTGGAAGGTCCCCGAGAGCCAGGCCAACTTCGTGTGGCTGCGGCTGGGGGAGCGCACGGCGGCGTTCGCGCAGGCGTGCGAGCAGGCGGGCGTGGTGGTCAGGCCGTTCCCTGGGGAGGGGGCGCGAGTGACGGTCGGCGAGACCGAGGCCAACGACATCTTCCTGAAGGTGACGGAGGCCTTCCGCAGGGAGCTGTAGCCGCCCGGGGCCTCGGACCGCCCCAGTCCCGCAACCGGAGCAGCCGGCCGACGGTTCAGCCGTCGGTCGGCTGTTGACGTTCCTCCCTCTGGCAGCGTGTCGCTTTCATGTCGTCCTTGTCACCCCTGCCGCCCCTGTCGTCCCTGTCACCCCGAAGCGATCCCCAAGGGGTTGACGTCACAGGGGACCCCCCTTCCGGATGCGAAAAGCAGTAGGTCATAATTGCTTGTGAATGTGAACGCGTTCACAAGCGCGTCCTGTTTCTTCCGGGATGTGGGGGACGAACGGGATCAAGCGGCCGCTGTGACGCAGCGATGTAAGGAGCGACGACGTGGACCTGGCTCTGGCGCCGGAGACCCTGGCGCGATGGCAGTTCGGTATCACCACCGTCTACCACTTCCTCTTCGTTCCCCTGACGATCTCGCTGGCCGCCCTCACCGCGGGGCTGCAGACCGCCTGGGTGCGCACCGGGAGGGAGAAGTACCTCAAGGCGACGAAGTTCTGGGGCAAGCTCTTCCTGATCAACATCGCGATGGGTGTGGTCACCGGCATCGTGCAGGAGTTCCAGTTCGGCATGAACTGGTCCGACTACTCGAGGTTCGTCGGTGACGTCTTCGGCGCCCCGCTCGCCTTCGAGGCCCTGCTCGCCTTCTTCTTCGAGTCCACCTTCATCGGCTTGTGGATCTTCGGTTGGGACAAGTTGCCCAAGAAGATCCACCTGGCCTGCATCTGGATGGTCTCGCTCGGCACCCTGCTGTCAGCCTGGTTCATCCTCGCGGCCAACTCCTGGATGCAGCACCCGGTCGGCTACCGGATCAACGAGGAGAAGGGCCGCGCCGAGCTCACCGACTTCTGGCTGGTGCTCACCCAGAACACCACGCTCAACCAGGTCTTCCACAGTTTCTCGGCAGCCTTCCTGACGGGCGGCGCCTTCGTGGTGGGCATCGCGGCCTTCCACCTGATGCGCAAGAAGCACATACCCGTGATGCGGACGTCGCTCCGGCTCGGCCTGGTCACCATGGCGGTCGGCGGGCTGCTCACCGCGGTCAGCGGGGACACCCTCGGCAAGGTCATGTACGAGCAGCAGCCGATGAAGATGGCCGCCGCGGAGGCGCTGTGGGACGGCGAGGGCCCGGCACCGTTCTCCGTGTTCGCGTACGGAGACGTCGACAAGGGACACAACAAGGTCGCGCTGGAGATCCCCGGGCTGCTGTCCTTCCTCGCCCACGGTGACTTCGAGTCGCACGTGCCCGGAATCAACGACACCAACGAGGCCATGCAGGAGGAGTTCGGGCCCGGTGACTACCGGCCCATCGTCCCCGTCGCCTACTGGAGCTTCCGATGGATGATCGGCTTCGGCATGGCGTCCCTGTCGCTCGCCCTGCTGGGACTCTGGCTCACGCGGAAGAGGTTCCTGCTGCCGGCCGCCCTGCGCACCGGGGAGGACGAGGTCCCGCATCTGGTGCTGCTGAAGAAGCCGCTCGGGGCACGGCTCACCCGGCTGTACTGGCGCCTGGCGCTCTGGACGATGGCGTTCCCGCTGATCGCCAACGCCTGGGGATGGATCTTCACAGAGATGGGCCGGCAGCCCTGGGTCGTCTACGGCCTGATGCAGACCCGCCACGCGGTCTCCCCCGGTGTGTCCCAGGCCGAGGTCATCACCTCGATGAGTGTCTTCACCCTGCTCTACGCCGTCCTGGCCGTCATCGAGGTCAAGCTGCTCGCCAAGTACGTCAAGGCAGGTCCGCCCGAGCTCACCGAGGCCGACCTCAACCCGCCCACGAAGATCGGCGGCGATCCCCGTGACGCCGACAAGCCGATGGCCTTCTCGTACTAGGCCGAGGGAGCCACAGTCATGGAACTGCACAACGTCTGGTTCGTTCTGATCGCCGTCCTGTGGATCGGCTACTTCTTCCTGGAGGGCTTCGACTTCGGGATCGGGATCCTCACCCGGCTGCTCGCCCGCGACCGCGCCGAGAAGCGGGTGCTGATCAACACCATCGGCCCTGTCTGGGACGGCAACGAGGTGTGGCTGCTCACGGCCGGCGGCGCGACCTTCGCCGCCTTCCCCGAGTGGTACGCCACGCTCTTCTCCGGCTTCTACCTGCCGCTGCTGGTCATTCTGGTCTGCCTGATCGTCCGGGGTGTCGCCTTCGAGTACCGGGCGAAGCGGCCGGAGGAGCGCTGGCAGCGCAACTGGGAGACGGCGATCTTCTGGACCTCGCTCGTCCCCGCCTTCCTCTGGGGCGTGGCGTTCGGGAACATCGTGCGCGGAGTGAAGATCGACTCCGGGTTCGAGTACGTGGGCAACGTCTGGGACCTGCTCAACCCGTACGCCCTGCTGGGCGGCCTGGTCACGCTGACGCTCTTCACCTTCCACGGTGCGGTGTTCGCGTCGCTCAAGACCGTCGGTGAGATCCGGGGACGGGCGCGGCAGCTGGCGCAGCGCGTGGGGCTGGTCACGGCCGTACTGGCACTGGTCTTCCTGCTGTGGACGCAGGCCGACGGCGGTGACGGCGCGAGTCTGGTTGCGCTGGTGGTCACGGTCGCCGCGCTGGTCGGCGCCCTGGTGGCGAACCGGGCGGGGCGCGAGGGGTGGTCGTTCACCCTGTCCGGTGTCACCATTGTGGCCGCCGTGGCGATGCTCTTCCTGACGCTCTTCCCGAACGTCATGCCGTCCACGCTGAACGCGGACTGGAGCCTCACCGTCACCAACGCCTCCTCCGGCCCCTACACCCTGAAGATCATGACTTGGCTCGCGGTGATCGCCACGCCGTTCGTCATGCTCTACCAGGGCTGGACGTACTGGGTCTTCCGCAAGCGGATCGGCACCCAGCACATCGCCGATCCCGTGCACTGAGGTGTGTTTCACGTGAAACCAATCGACCCGCGACTGCTCCGCTACGCCCGTGCCACGCGACTCTTCCTGGTGGCGGTCGTCACCCTGGGCGTCGTCGGCGCGGGGCTGGTGATCGCTCAGGCCATGCTCATCGCCGAGGTGGTGGTGGGTGCCTTCCAACACGGCCTGGACCTGACCGAACTCGGCACTCCCGTGGTGCTCCTGGCCTGTGTCGCGGTCGGCCGTGCCCTGGTCGGCTGGCTCACCGAGCTGGCCGCGCACCGGGCGAGCGCGGCGGTCAAGTCGGAGCTGCGGGGCCGGCTGCTGGAGCGGGCCACGGCGCTCGGCCCGGGATGGCTGACCGGGCAGCGGACCGGTTCGCTGGTCGCCCTGGCGACCCGTGGGGTCGACGCCCTCGACGGTTACTTCTCGCGCTATCTGCCCCAGCTGGGGCTCGCTGCGGTCGTTCCGGTGGCGGTGCTGGCACGGATCGTCACCGAGGACTGGGTCTCGGCGGCGATCATCGTCGTCACCCTGCCGCTCATCCCGGTCTTCATGATGCTGATCGGCTGGGTCACCCAGTCCCGGATGGACCGGCAGTGGGAGCTGCTGTCCCGGCTGTCCGGCCACTTCCTGGACGTCGTCGCCGGCCTGCCGACGCTGAAGGTGTTCGGGCGGGCCAAGGCGCAGGCGGAGTCGATCCGACGGATCACCGCCGAATACCGCCGGGCGACCATGCGGACCCTGCGGATCGCCTTCATCTCCTCCTTCGCGCTGGAACTTCTCGCCACCCTCTCGGTGGCGCTGGTCGCCGTGACAACCGGCATGCGGCTCGTGTACGGCGAAATGGACCTGTACACCGGCCTGGTCATCCTGATCCTCGCGCCCGAGGCGTATCTGCCGCTGCGGCAGGTCGGTACGCAGTACCACGCCGCGGCGGAGGGACTGGCCGCCGCCGAGGAGATCTTCTCGGTCCTGGAAACACCCGTTCCGACGCCGGGGACCGGCGCGGTGCCGTCGGGTGCCCTGTCCTTCGAGGGCGTGACCGTCCGCTATCCCGGACGGGCGGTGGACGCGTTGTCGAACGTGTCCTTCTCCGTCGAGCCGGGGGAGACGGTCGCGCTCGTCGGGCCGAGCGGGGCCGGCAAGTCGACGTTGCTGAACGTGGTGCTGGGCTTCGTGCGGCCGACCGAGGGGCGAGTGCGGATCGGGGGAGCCGATCTCGCCGGTGTCGATCCGGCACAGTGGCACAGTCGGGTGGCCTGGGTGCCGCAGCGACCGCACCTGTACGCCGGGACGATCGCCGAGAACGTACGCCTGGCCCGGCCCGAAGCGGATGACGACGCCGTTCGCCGTGCCCTGCGGGACGCGGGCGCCCTGGAATTCGTGGACGCGCTGCCCGAGGGCGCCGACACCGCGCTGGGCGAGGACGGGGTGGGACTGTCCGCAGGGCAGCGGCAACGGCTCGCGCTGGCCCGCGCCTTCCTCGCGGACCGGCCCATGCTGCTGCTCGACGAGCCGACGGCCGCGCTGGACGGGGCCACCGAGGCCGAGGTCGTGGCAGCGGTACGGCGGCTGGCGGCCGGTCGGACCGTGCTGCTGGTGGCGCACCGGCCGGCTCTGCTGGCGGTGGCGGACCGAGTGGTGCGTGTGACGGAACCCGCTCCCGGTGACCGGGCGCGGCCCGGACCGGCGGACCACGTCGGCATCGACCGGGAGCCTCTGCTCACCGAACTCACCCCCGGTGCCACTCCCGCCTCCGCCGAAGACTCGACGCGGTCCGGATCGGAGGGCGTCCCGGCAGAGGCTGCCGCGGAGACCGGCGCGCGCGGGGTGCTGGCCCGCGTCCGCGCGATGTCCGGAGCCCGACGAGGGCGACTCACGTTCGCGCTGCTGCTCGGCAGTGTCGCGCTGGGCAGCGCCGTGGGCCTCATGGCGACGTCCGGATACCTCATCTCCCGGGCCTCGCAGCAGCCGCCCGTGCTCTATCTGATGATCGCCGTGACGGCGACGCGGGCCTTCGGCCTCGCACGGGCCGTGTTCCGGTACGCCGAGCGACTCGTGTCGCACGATGCGGTGCTGCGGATGCTGGCCGACACCAGGGTCGCCGTGTACCGGCGGCTGGAGCGGCTGGCACCTGCCGGACTGCGAGGGACACGCCGGGGCGATCTGCTCTCCCGGCTGGTCGCCGATGTGGACGAACTGCAGGACTACTGGCTGCGCTGGCTGCTTCCGACGGGTGCGGCGGTGGTCGTCTCGGCTCTGTCCGTCGGTTTCACGGCCTGGCTGCTCCCCGAGGCCGGAGCCGTGCTCGCGGCCGGGCTGCTCGCGGCGGGAGCCGGTGTACCGGCGATCACGGGTGCCGTGGCCCGGCGTGCGGAGCGCCGACTGGCTCCCGCCCGCGGAGTCCTCGCGACCCGCGTCACCGACCTGCTTACCGGAACCGCGGAGCTGACGGTCGCGGGCGCCCTGCCCACGCGGACCACAGAGACACGACGGGCCGACGGAGTGCTCACCCGGATCGCCTCGCGCGCGGCCACCGCCACCGCCCTCGGAGACGGACTCACCGCACTGATCTCGGGCCTGACCGTCACGGCCGCGGCTCTCGTCGGCGTGCAGGCGGTGGCCGCCGGCCGACTGGACGGCGTGGCGCTGGCCGTTGTCGTCCTCACCCCGCTGGCGGCCTTCGAGGCCGTCCTCGGACTGCCGCTCGCCGTGCAGTACCGGCAGCGCGTGCGCAAGAGCGCCGAACGCGTGTACGAGGTACTGGACGCCCCGGTGCCCGTACAGGAGCCGGAACGGCCCCGGCAGGCGCCCGCGTCGCCGTTCCCGCTCGTGGTCAAGGGGCTCGAGGCCCGGCACGCCGGGCAGGAACGGGACGCGCTCGCCGGGCTGGACCTGAGGCTGGAGCAGGGCCGCAGGATCGCGGTGGTCGGCCCGTCCGGCTCCGGCAAGACGACGCTCGCACAGGTGCTGTTGCGGCTCCTGGACCCGGGGGCGGGCTCGTACACGCTGGCCGGTGTGGACGCGTACGCCCTGGACGGCGACGACGTGCGACGGCTGGTCGGACTGTGCGCGCAGGACGCCCACCTCTTCGACAGCTCGGTGCGTGAGAACCTGCTGCTCGCGAAGCGGGACGCCACCGAGGGCGAACTGCGCGACGCGCTCGCCCGCGCCAGGCTGCTGGAGTGGGCCGACAGTCTGCCCGACGGCCTGGACACCCTCGTCGGCGAGCACGGGGCACGGCTCTCCGGGGGCCAGCGGCAACGCCTGGCGCTGGCCAGGGCGTTGCTCGCGGACTTCCCCGTGCTGGTGCTGGACGAGCCCGCGGAGCACCTCGACCTGCCGACCGCGGACGCGCTCACCGCCGATCTGCTGGCCGCCACCGAGGGCCGTACGACACTGCTCATCACCCACCGGCTGGCCGGACTGGCGGCGGTGGACGAGGTGATCGTGCTGGACGAGGGACGCGTGGTGCAGCGCGGAGCATACGGGGAACTGGCCGCTGCGGCCGGGCCGTTGCGGCGGATGCTGCGGCGCGAGACCGAGTCGGACCGGCTGGCGGTGGTGAACTGACCGGGACGCGGAGTCCGGGACGCCACACGCGTGACCACGGGGGGCACGCGTGACAAGGCGTCAACCCCGACCGGATGGGCCCCTTTTCGGCGGTATCGCTGGTCCATCCGGGTCGCACGCTCCCCCAGGCGTACGACATGAACAGGACCGGGTGCCCGAGCGGCGCAAGGATCGCTGTCATGCGCCTCACCCGCCGTCATCCGCTGTTCGTCGCCGTGCCGCTGTGCGCGCTCGCCGTGCTCGCCGCCCGGCCCCTCGATGGCGAGGTGCCCCAGGCCCCCGGTCATGGCTCGGAATCCGGTATCAGCGCACAGGTGGTGCGGCTTTACGAGGAAGCGGCTGCGGCGACCCTGAAGTACGAGGCGGGCAGGCGCGAGGCCGACCGGCAGCGGGCCGAGGCACAGCGGCTGGAGAAGCTGCTCGACCGGGAACGGGAGGAGTCCGCTGTCCTGCGCGGGGATCTGGGCCGGATCGCGCGGTCCCAGTACCGCACCGGCGGTGGGGTGCCGCTGACCGCGCACATCCTCCTCGCGGACGATCCCGAGGAGATGATGCGAGGCCAGCGAGCCCTGTGGAAGGCGCATGTGGCCCTCGACCACGCGATCGAGAAGAACGCACGGGCCGAAGCACGGATCGCCCGTGACGAGGCGAAGGCGGCGGGAGCGTGGAAAGCGCTGGAAAAGCGGAACAAGGAACTCGCCGACCTGAAGAACGGCATCGAGCAGAAACTCGAGACGGCGCGGTGGCAGCTGCAGGGACAGGCGGACGCCTCGGTCACGGCCGGCTCCTGCCGTGGTGCGGTGCGGCTCGACCAGCCGGATTCCCGGTTCACCGATTCCTGGGTGTCACCGGTGGAGACCTACGTGCTGTCCGCGTCCTACGGGAGTGGCGGCGCACTCTGGGCGAACCGGCACACCGGGCAGGACTTCGCGGTGCCGATCGGCACGCCGGTGCGGTCCGTGGGCGCGGGCAGGGTGGTGAAGGTGTCCTGCGGAGGGGCCTTCGGCATCGAGATCGTGGTCCAGCACACGGGCGGCTACTACACGCAGTACGCCCATCTGGCCGCCGTCGCCGTCGACCAGGGCGACCGTGTCTCGCCAGGGCAGTGGATCGGCCAGTCCGGGACCAGCGGCAACTCCACCGGACCACACCTGCATTTCGAGGTGCGGGTCACACCGGAGATGGGCTCGGCGGTGGATCCGGTGTCGTGGCTGGCACAACGAGGCCTGACCCTCTGAGCGGGCCCCCGACGCTCAGGAGTGTTCCGCAAGCAGTTGTTCGATCACCACGGCCACTCCGTCCTCGTTGTTGGCGACCGTCTGCCCCGAGGCGGCGGCGAGGACGTCCGGGTGAGCATTGCTCATCGCATAGGAACGGCCCGCCCAGGTGAGCATCTCGATGTCGTTGGGCATGTCCCCGAACGCCACGACCTGCTCGTGTGAGATTCCGCGCTCGGCGCAGCACAGGGCGAGCGTGCTCGCCTTGGACACGTCGGGACCGCTGATCTCCAGCAGGGCGCTCGGGCTGGAGCGGGTGACGTTGGCACGGGCGCCGATGGCCAGCCGTGCCAGGGTGAGGAAGGCGTCGGGGTCGAGTTCGGGGTGGTGGGCGAGGATCTTGAGCACCGGTTCGTCGGCGGCGGGGGCGTCCGGCGCCAGTAGTTCCTCGGCCGGGGCCAGGAGGTCCGGGGCCTCCATGTGCAGCTTCGGGTACGTCGGCTCCTGGTTGAAGCCGTAGGTCTGCTCGACGGCGTACACGGTGCCCGGTGCGGCGTCGCGCAGCAGCCGCACCGCGTCCAGTGCGTTCTGCCGGGCGAGCTCCCGCACCTTCACGAAGCGGTGGGCGCCGGGGCCGCCGTGCAGGTCGACGACGGCGGCGCCGTTGCCGCAGATGGCGAGCCCGTGGCCGTGGACATGGTCGCTGACGACGTCCATCCAGCGGGCCGGGCGGCCGGTGACGAAGAAAACCTCGATGCCCGCCTCCTCGGCGGCGGCCAGTGCGGCGACCGTGCGGGGGGACACCGACTTGTCGTCGCGCAGCAGGGTGCCGTCGAGGTCGGTGGCGATGAGCCGCGGTGGGGCGACGAGGCTGTCTTCCTGCTCGAGCGAGGTCGAGAACTGGGGAGAGCCCGGAGTCGCGGGCTGTCGGATCGCTGAGGTCACCCGGTCATTGTCCCGTATGCGTCCGCACGGCCGTGCGGCACTCCGCGCATATGAGTGGTTACCGCTCTTCGGCGCTCCCCGGAGTGCGCGATGAAGCGGTTGCCGTGGGGGCACGGGCATCGTCCCGCCCGGTCGGGCTCCTGCTCAGGACAGCTGAGCCGGCGCCTCCATGGCGATCCGCTCGAAGACCTTCTGGTCCGCCGCGAAGTCCGAGTCCGGGATGGGCCAGTGGAGCACGATCTCGGTGAATCCCAGCTCCGTGTGGCGGCCCGCGAAGTCGACGAACGCGTCCAGGGACTCCAGCGGACGACCCCGGTCCGGGGTGAATCCCGTGAGCAGGATCTTGTCCAGTTCGGCCACGTCCCGTCCGCGCTCGGCGCAGGCGTCGGCCAGCTTCTCCACCTGACCGCGCATGGCGTGAACCGACTGTTCGGGTGTGCCGCTCTCGTACAGCTTCGGGTCGCCCGTGGTCACCCACGCCTGCCCGTGCCGTGCGGCGAGCCGCAGTCCGCGCGGTCCGGTGGCGGCCACGGCGAACGGCAACCGGGGCCGCTGCACACAACCCGGGATGCCGCGGGCCTCGTGCGCCGCGTAGAAGTCGCCCTGGTACGACACGGAGTTTTCGGTGAGCAGCCGGTCGAGCAGGGGAACGAACTCCGCGAAGCGGTCGGCCCGCTCGCGCGGTGTCCACGGCTCCTGGCCGAGCGCGGTGGCGTCGAAACCGGTTCCGCCCGCGCCGATACCGAGGGTGACGCGCCCGCCGGAGATGTCGTCGAGGGAGATCAGCTCCTTGGCGAGGGTCACCGGGTGCCGGAAGTTCGGCGAGGTGACGAGTGTGCCGAGCCGGAGCCGTTCGGTGGCCGCCGCGGCGGCGGTGAGCGTGGGGACCGCGCCGAACCAGGGGCCGTCCCGGAAGGTCCGCCAGGACAGGTGGTCGTAGGTGTAGGCGGCGTGGAAGCCCAGCTCCTCGGCGCGCCGCCACTTGTCGCGGCCCCCCTCGTGCCAGCGGTCGATCGGCAGAATCACAGTGCTCAGTCGCATGGGGACGACCCTACGAGAGACCGAGCAGGTGCCGCATCGACTGCGCGGCGCGGACGGCGGCGTCACCGCAGCAGTTGTTGAACAGGACGTGGACCTCCCGCGCCTGCTCGGCCATCTCGCGGACGCGCGGTGTCCACTCGGAGAGTTCTTCGGGCGTGTACGAGTGGCGGAACCTCTCTTTCTTGGTGCCGGTTCCCCACGCGCTGTTGCGACCGTGGAAGCGCACCAGGGCGAGTTCCGGGGTGGTGACCCGTACGACAGGTGGCACGGAAGCGGGAAGCGTCTGCACCATGTCCACGGCCACAGCGGTCGTGTCCAGCTCCGTCAGCAGGGCGGTCGTCGCATCGACCTGCTCCTCGCGCCACCAGCCGGGGTGTCGGAACTCCATGGCCATCGGCCATCCCGCGGCGCGCTCGCGGCACCGGCGCAGGAATTCCACCGCCGGCCTCCCCGGTACGAGTCGGTGCGGGAACTGGAAAACCAGTGTCCCCAGACGACCGGACGTGCGCAGTGGTTCGAGGGCCGCGCTGTACCGATCCCACACATCGTCGAGCAGTCCGGGGTCGATGCCTGCCCGCCCACGCTGCCGTGCGAGGGCCGGGCGCAGTTCGGCGGGCAGCGCTTCCGGCCGTGTCGGATGTCCGGTGAGCAGGGAGAACGCCTTCACGTCGAACCGGAAGCCCTCAGGGGTGCGGTCGGTCCACAGAACGCTGTTACGGGCGCTGGGCAGCCCGTAATAGGTGGAGTCCACCTCTGCCACCGGGAACTGTGTGGCGTAGTGCCGCAGTCTGCCCTCCGCGTCGCGGTGGCCTGTCGGATACCAGCCGCTGGACACCAGCGCCTTGTCCGTCCACGAGCAGGTTCCGACCCGGATCTCTCCCATCCCGCCTGTCTTCCCCGCAGGCGGCGACGGATTCGTTCGGCACGTGGGGCCGTCCGCCCGGCGGTCCGCAACGGGTCCCGGTGGTTCCGCCGGAGCCGCCGGTCAGGATCGGGAGCGCAGCGAACCACGGCCCGTTCCGGCAGGATCACGGTGCGCAGGCGCAGGTTCATGCCTTCGGGCCCAGAGCCTGCTCGACTCTGAGCACCCCGGTGTTTCACGTGAAACGATCAATGCAAAACGCTCACCGCACGCGCGCGCTCAGCCAGGGTGTGAGGACGATCATCGGGATGAACTCCTTGTGCGTCCGGCCCCCGGGCAGCGGCACCATCAGAAAGTGACCCGGCGGGAAGCGGCGCCCTCTGACGTAGGCGAGACCGCCGAAGACGGAGTGAAGGAAGGCCGGGACCTCGTCGCGGGGGATGTCGGGGCACTCCACGCCCTCCACGTCGATCAGCGCGTCGTCCTCGGGATAGAGCCGCACACTGACCCTGGGCAGGCCGCCGAACTCGACGTAGGCCTCATGGGGGAGGGAGCCGTCCGGGTCGGTAGTGACTCCCACGCCCGCCGCGGTGCGGCGTGACGTCTGGTCGGCGCCTACGTCATGAGTGACCTCGATCTCGCGTTCGTACCTTTCGGCGAGCGCCCGAAGGGCGGTGACGGCGGCCTCGGTGGTGGGCAGATGGTCCATACCGTTGATCATGCGGCGTCGTCGGCCGTCGGGAAAGTGCGGCAGCACCACCCATGAGGAACTCGCGGGTGGCGGGGCCGGGGGAACCGCCGTGTCAGTGGCTCTCGGAGAACCGCAGATACCGAGCGGGTACGGCGGCGGTCAGCCATACGCCGTTCGCGCTCACCCGGAAGACGTGGCCGTCGCGGTGCATGGCTGCCGCGTCCACGGAGAGCACCACCGGGCGGCCCCTGCGGGCGCCGACGCGGGCCGCCGTCGCGCGGTCGGCGGAGAGGTGCACGTCGTGCCGGTCCATGGGCAGAAGGCCCTCGGCGCGGATGGTGGCCAAGTGGCGGCCGACGGTGCCGTGGAAGAGATACGGCGGTGGGACGGCCGACGGCAGTCCCAGGTCGATCTCGACGCTGTGACCCTGGCTGGCGCGGATCCGGGTGCCCTCGATCGCGAAGCGCTGTTTGTCGTTGGCGGCGACCACGTGCTCCAGTTCCGCCCGGGTGAACCGGAAACCGTGCGCGGTCGCCGCGGCGATCAGCGCCTCGATCTCGACCCAGCCGGCCTCGTCGAGGGCGAGCCCGATCTCCTCGGGCGTATGGCGCAGATGCCTGGCGAGGTACTTCGACACCTTCACGGTGCGTCCTTCATCCATCCGTCCAGCCTGCCGGAAGAGATGTGCATCACGCGATCAATTTCGCCCAGGATGTTTGATCCACAGTCAGGTGCGGTTATCCACAGCGGAATTGGGTTCCCCTGTGGACAACCGCTTCGGAGTTCCACCAGTCTTCTCAGAAGGACGGCTTCACCCGGGTGATCCGGCGCACCGCCCACGTCCCGTACCACTCCCGGTGAAGGACCCCCTACGGGCCCGTACGACTCCAGGGGGACTCCAAGACGGCTCTCCGGTCTGACGACTCACGTGGCGCGGGCCACTAACGTCGGGGACGTGACTGTGATCGCGACCGAAAGCCTGAGCAAGCGGTTCCCCAGGGTGACCGCGCTTGACCGGCTCTCCATGGATGTCGGGCCCGGTGTGACCGGACTCGTCGGAGCCAACGGAGCCGGCAAGTCCACACTGATCAAGATCCTTCTGGGTCTGTCCCCCGCCACGGAGGGCCGCGCAGAAGTGCTCGGCCTCGACGTCGCGACCGAGGGCGCCGCCATCCGCGAGCGGGTGGGCTACATGCCGGAGCACGACTGCCTGCCGCCGGACGTCTCGGCCACCGAGTTCGTCGTCCACATGGCCCGCATGTCCGGCCTGCCTCCCACCGCCGCGCGGGAGCGCACCGCGGACACCCTGCGCCATGTCGGCCTGTACGAGGAGCGCTACCGCCCCATGGGCGGCTACTCCACCGGCATGAAGCAGCGCGTGAAGCTCGCACAGGCCCTGGTGCACGACCCGGAACTGGTCTTCCTGGACGAGCCGACCAACGGTCTCGACCCCGTCGGCCGCGACGAGATGCTCGGCCTGATCCGCCGGATCCACACCGACTTCGGCATCTCGGTCCTGGTCACCTCCCACCTGCTGGGCGAACTCGAGCGCACCTGCGACCACGTGGTCGTCGTCGACGGCGGCAAGCTGCTGCGCTCCAGCTCCACCACGGACTTCACCCAGATCACGACGACCCTTGCGATCGAGGTCACCGACACCGACGAGCACCCGGACGGCACCCGCGCGGTGCGTGACGCGCTCCACACGCGCGGGGTGACTGTCCAGGACGGCAGCGGACTGCCGGGCGCCGGCCACATCCTCCTGCTCACGACACAGGGTGAGGAGACCTACGACCTGGTGCGGGACGTGATCGCCGACCTCGGGCTCGGCCTGGTGCGCATGGAACAGCGCCGCCACCACATCTCCGAGGTCTTCAAGAACGACACCGACACCGCGGCCGGTCCCGACACCGGCAACGGCGAGCAGCGGAAGGAGGCGGTCGGCCATGGCGGTTGAGCAGCCCCTGCGGACACCCGCACCGACGTCGGGTGACCAGACCCGAATCCACAACATCGGTTACCGCTCCTACGACGGCCCCCGCCTCGGCCGCTCCTACGCCAGGCTCTCGCTGTTCTCGCAGTCCCTGCGCGGCTCCTACGGCCTCGGCCGCTCGGTGAAGTCCAAGGTGCTGCCGATGCTGCTGTTCGTGGTGATGTGCGTGCCCGCCGCCATCATGGTGGCCGTCGCCGTGGCCACCAAGGCGAAGGAACTGCCCGTCGACTACACGCGCTACGCGATCATCATGCAGGCCGTCATCAGCCTGTACGTCGCCTCGCAGGCGCCCCAGTCCGTCTCGCGCGACCTGCGCTTCAAGACCGTGCCGCTGTACTTCTCGCGGCCCATCGAGACCGCCGACTACGTACGCGCCAAGTTCGCGGCCCTGGCCACGGCCCTGTTCATCCTGACCGCCACTCCCCTGCTGGTGCTCTATGTGGGTGCGCTGCTGGCCGAACTCGACTTCACCGACCAGACCAAGGGATTCGCACAAGGACTCGTCTCCGTGGCACTGCTCTCGCTGCTCTTCGCCGGTATCGGCCTGGTCATCGCCGCGGTCACCCCGCGCCGCGGCTTCGGCATCGCCGCCGTGATCGCCGTCCTGACCATCTCCTACGGAGCGGTCTCCACCCTCCAGGCGATCGCCGAGTTCCAGGGCAGTTCCGGGGCGATCGCCTGGATCGGGCTGTTCTCGCCGGTCACCCTCATCGGCGGGGTGCAGTCCGCCTTCCTCGGCGCGGTCTCCACCTTCCCGGGCGGAGTGGGCCCGACGAACGGTGAGGGCGTGGTGTACGTCCTCTTCACCCTCGGCCTGATCGCGGCCTGCTACGGCCTCCTGACGCGCCGCTACCGGAAGGTGGGCCTGTGACCACGCTCTCCATCGACCATGTCTCCCGCTGGTTCGGCAACGTGGTCGCCGTCAACGACATCACCATGACCGTCGGCCCCGGCGTCACCGGCCTGCTCGGCCCCAACGGCGCCGGAAAGTCCACCCTCATCAACATGATGGCCGGCTTCCTCGCTCCCTCCACCGGCACCGTCACCCTCGACGGGCAGGCGGTGTGGCGCAACGAGAAGATCTACCGGCACATCGGCATCGTCCCCGAGCGCGAGGCGATGTACGACTTCCTCACCGGCCGCGAGTTCGTCCTCGCCAACGCCGAACTGCACGGACTGGGCGCCAAGGAGGCTCAGCGGGCACTGGCGACGGTCGAGATGGAGTACGCACAGGACCGCAAGATCGCCACGTACTCCAAGGGCATGCGACAGCGCGTGAAGATGGCCTCCGCGCTGGTCCACGAGCCGTCCCTGCTCCTGCTGGACGAGCCGTTCAACGGAATGGACCCGCGCCAGCGCATGCAGCTGATGGACCTGCTGCGGCGCATGGGCGACGAGGGCCGCACCGTGCTGTTCTCCTCCCACATCCTCGAGGAGGTCGAGCAGCTCGCCTGGCACATCGAGGTCGTCGTCGCCGGCCGGCACGCGGCCAGCGGTGACTTCCGCAAGATCCGCCGGCTGATGACGGACCGCCCGCACCGTTACCTGGTGCGCTCCAGTGACGACCGCGCCCTCGCGGCCGCGCTGATCGCGGACCCGTCCACGTCCGGCATCGAGGTCGACCACGGCGAGGGCGTGCTGCGGATCCAGGCCGTCGACTTCGGCCGCTTCACGTCCCTGCTGCCCAGGGTCGCGAAGGAACACGGCATCCGCCTGCTCACGGTCTCGCCGTCCGACGAGTCCCTCGAGTCCGTCTTCTCGTATCTCGTCGCGGCGTAGGAGGCCGAACACCATGTACGACCCCACAGTCGCCCGGCTCACCTACCGGGCCCTGCTCGGCCGTCGCCGGGCCCTCATCCTGGGCGCCCTGCCGCTGCTGCTGATCGCGATCTCCCTGGCGGTGCGCGCCCTCGCGGGTGCCGACGACCAGACCGCGGCCGACATCCTCGGCGGGCTGGCGCTCGCCACCATGGTGCCGATCATCGGTGTCATCGCGGGTACCGGTGCGATCGGCCCCGAGATCGACGACGGCTCGGTGGTCTACCTGCTGTCCAAGCCGATCAAACGGCCCACGATCATCTACACCAAGCTGATCGTGGCGATCGCCGTGACGATGGTCTTCTCGGCGGTGCCCACCCTGGTCGCGGGCTTCATCCTGAACGACAACGGCCAGCAGATCGCCGTCGCCTACACGGTGGCCGCGCTGGTCGCCTCCATCGCGTACGCGGCGCTCTTCCTGCTGCTCGGCACGGTATCCCGGCACGCGGTGGTGTTCGGCCTGGTCTACGCGCTGGTCTGGGAGGCCCTGTTCGGTTCCCTGGTGCCCGGTGCCCGCACGCTGAGCATCCAGCAGTGGTCGCTGGCGGTGGCCCAGAAGGTCGCCGGCGGTGACCTGGTCACCTCGGACGTCGGTCTGACGACCGCGACGATCCTGCTGGTCGTCGTCACCGTGCTGGCCACCTGGTACGCCGGGCAGAAGCTGCGCACGCTCACGCTCGCAGGCGAGGAGTGAGGGCTTTCGGCCGAGCGGCGGGCGGCGGCCGGGCAGGCGCCGCCCGCCGCGTTCAAATTCGGTGGCGCCGGACCCCCTCGGCGGGCAGAGTGGTGGTGTCCGCATCGCCGGGAAGGTCCGGCGCCGTCTGCTGGGAGAGGAGCGGGGCGATGTCCATGCACGGCAGTACGTCCGGCTCCCGTCAGGGCAGCCCACGGCGGATTCCGGAGTAGTCCCTACTGCTCCGTCGAGTCCGTCCCGCACGGGGACCTGCCCGGGGCGGCCGCTTCGAGCACGCGCACATCGTCGCGTGGGCCGCCCACCCGGAGGATTGGCCGAGTGGTAAGGCACTGGCTTGGTTCAAGCCATGGTCGGGCCTGGAAAGCCCGCGCACGTTCGATCCGTGCATCCTCCGC
>NZ_JBFAKH010000031.1:0-36849 GCF_040655635.1 Streptomyces sp. NPDC050388 | reverse complement strand
CGCCGAACGCCGAACGCCGAACGCCGAACGCCGAACGCCGAACGCCGAACGCCGAACGCCGAACGCCGAACGCCGAACGCCGAACGCCGAACGCCGAACGCCGGGCCTCAGCCCAGCAACCGCTCCACCACCACCGCGATTCCGTCCTCCTCGTTGGAGGACGTCACCTCGTCGGCCACCGCCCGCAGATCCTGGTGGGCGTTGGCCATGGCGACGCCATGTGCGGCCCAGGCGAACATCGGGATGTCATTCGGCATGTCGCCGAACGCGATCGTCCCCGTGGCCTTCGCCCCCAGCCGACGAGCGGCCAGGGACAGCCCGGTGGCCTTGGACAGACCGAGAGGGAGCAGTTCGACGATGCCCTCGCCCGCCATGGTGACGGTGACGAAGCCGCCCGCGGTGCGTGTGGCCGCATCGGCGAGTTCGTCGTCGGTGAGGGTCGGGTGCTGGATGTACACCTTGTTCAGCGGCGCAGCCCACAGGTCCGACGCGTCCGTGAACGGAATCGCGGGCAGCGGTCCCTGCACTTCGTAGCCGGGCCCCACCAGCACCTCGCCGTCCAGCCCGTCACGGCTCCCGGCCAGGTGCAGCGGACCGACCTCCGCCTCGATCTTGGCCAGCGCCACCGCGGCCAGCTGCCGGTCCAGCGTCACCGAGGTGAGCAGCCGGTGTGCTCCCGCGTCGTACACCTGGGCGCCCTGGCCGCAGACGGCGAGTCCCTGGTAGCCGAGGTCGTCGAGGATGGGCCGGGTCCAGGGGACCGCGCGCCCGGTGACGACGATGTGGGCGGCGCCCGCCTCGGTGGCCGCGGCGAGCGCGTCACGGGTGCCGCGGGAGACCGAGTGGTCGTCACGCAGCAGCGTGCCGTCGAGGTCGGTGGCGATGAGCTGGTAGGGGAACGGCGCACTCACTTGGCGGCCGGTTCCAGGAACTCCCGACCACCCAGGTACGGACGCAGCACCTCGGGCACCCGCACCGAGCCGTCCGCCTGCTGGTGGTTCTCCAGGATCGCCACGATGGTGCGCGGCACGGCGCACAGGGTGCCGTTGAGCGTGGCCAGCGGACGCACCGTCTTGCCGTCACGCACCCGGATCTGGAGCCGGCGGGACTGGTACTCGGTGCAGTCCGAGGTCGAGGTCAGCTCGCGGTACTTGCCCTGGGTCGGGATCCACGCCTCGCAGTCGTACTTGCGCGAGGCCGAGGAGCCCAAGTCGCCCGAGGCGACGTCGATCACACGGAACGGCAGCTCCAGCGACGTCAGCCACTGCTTCTCCCACTCCAGCAGCCGCTGGTGCTCCGCCTGCGACTCCTCGGGAGTGACGTAGGAGAACATCTCGACCTTGTCGAACTGGTGCACGCGGAAGATGCCGCGGGTGTCCTTGCCGTGCGAGCCGGCCTCGCGGCGGAAGCAGGGCGAGAAGCCCGCGTAGCGCAGCGGCAGCCGGTCGGCGTCGATGATCTCGTCCATGTGGTACGCGGCGAGCGGTACCTCGGACGTGCCGACCAGGTAGAGGTCGTCCTTCTCGAGGTGGTAGACGTCCTGGGCCGCCTGGCCGAGGAAGCCGGTGCCCGCCATGGACTGGGGGCGGACCAGGGCCGGGGTCAGCATCGGTGTGAAGCCGGCCGCGGTGGCCTGGGCGATCGCGGCGTTCACCAGTGCCAGCTCGAGCAGGGCGCCGACGCCGGTCAGGAAGTAGAAGCGCGAGCCGGAGACCTTGGCGCCGCGTTCGACGTCGATGGCGCCGAGGAGCTGACCGAGCTCCAGGTGGTCCTTGGGCTCGAATCCCTCGGCGCCGAAGTCGCGGGCGGTGCCGTGCGTCTCCAGCGTGACGAAGTCCTCCTCACCGCCGACGGGGACGTCGGGGTGGACGAGATTGCTCAGTCGGCCCAGGAGCTCCTGGGTCTCGGCCGCCGCCGCGTCCCGCTCGGCGTCGGCCGCCTTGACGTCGGCGGCGAGCGTGCCGGCCTTCTTCAGCAGCTCGGCCTTCTCGTCGCCGGTCGCCTTGGGGATGAGCTTGCCGAGCGCCTTCTGCTCGGCGCGCAGCTCGTCGAAGCGGACGCCGGACGACCTCCGCCGTTCGTCGGCGGACAGGAGGGAGTCGACGAGCGCGACGTCCTCTCCACGGGCACGCTGCGAAGCGCGCACACGGTCGGGGTCCTCACGGAGCAGGCGAAGGTCAATCACGCGGTCAAGGCTACCGGTGCGCGGTGACAGCACACGACTCACTATTCCGAGGGGGGCGATCACATTCCGTTATGGGTGATGTGTGCAATATGTCCCCGAAGTCGAGGGGATCAACGGGGGTGACGGGGTGATCGATGGGTGGTCGCCGGAAGGTGTCCTGGGTGGTCAATGCGAGGGGCCCACTCCCTGGAAGGGGTCAGTCGCACAGGGGGTCCGTTGACTGGAATTCCTTGCGAGAAACGGGGCTCGAGGTCTGGTTGTCCACAGGTGTCCACAGCCTTTCGAAAGTTATCCACAGGGTGTGAAGGGAATCTGTGGACGCCGGAATCGATCACTCCGAAACGCGTGGCCGGAGGGGGGATTCCCGGCGCGAACTCCCCTTACCTCCACTTTCGGGGAGGAAGGGGGCGCCCCAAAGGGTTGCCGAAAGGAAAAGAGTGGATGAAGGGCGATCCGCGGGTGCGTGAATGCAATCATGGGCACTGGGGAGATTTATCGACCGAACGGGGCAATGCTGTCGACTTGTCCCCAGGTCGAGAAGCGGACCTGTGGATAACTTCTGTGGATAACGAAAATCAGCAGGTAGGACCGGCCCCACCCCGGCTGGGGCCCCTCAGAACCGGCCGTCCTGGCATCGCGCCACCCAGTCCGCCGCGGACGCGAACTCGGTGTCCGACGTCCCGGGCAGCGGATCCCGTACCTCTGCCGGCTGCACATCCGCACGCGGGTACGAACCGAGGAAGCGCACCTGAAGACAGACCCGCTTGAGTCCCATCAGCGTCTCGGCCACCCTGCGGTCCGAGATATGCCCCTCGGCGTCGATGCAGAAGCAGTAATTGCCGATACCGGCACCGGTGGGCCGGGACTGGAGCAGCATCAGGTTGACGCCCCGTGTGGCGAACTCGCCCAGCAGGTCGCGCAGGCCACCGGGGTGGTCGTTGCGCTGCCACAGCACGATGGACGTCTTGTCCGCGCCAGTGGGTGCGGCGGGCCGGGCCGGGCGTCCGACCAGCACGAAGCGGGTCTGGGCGTTCTCCGCGTCATGGATCTCGGTCTCCAGGGCCTCCAGCCCGTACCGGGCCGCCGCGAATTCGCCGGCGAAAGCCGCGTCGTACCGGCCCTCCTGCACCAGACGGGCCCCGTCCGCGTTGGAGGCGGCCGACTCCCAGGCGGCGTCCGGAAGGTGCTGCCTCAGCCAATTGCGCACCTGCGGCTGGGCGGCAGGGTGGGCGGTGACCGTCTTGATGTCCGACAGTTCGGTGCCGGGGCGGACGAGCAGCGCGAAGGTGATCGACAGCAGCACCTCGCGGTAGATCATCAGAGGGGTGCCCGCGACCAGTTCGTCAAGGGTGGTGGTGATGCCGCCCTCGACGGAGTTCTCGATGGGGACGAACGCGGCCTCGGCCTCACCGGTGCGTACCGCGTCGAGCGCGGACTGCACGGACACATACGGGATCAGCTCCCGGGTGGCCGCCTCCGGAAGGGTGCGCAGGGCCACCTCGGTGAAGGTGCCCTCGGGGCCGAGATACGCATAGCTCGCTGGCATGGCCTCACCCTAATAGGCTCACGCCGACCGCACCTTCGTCTGCGCTCCCAAGGAGTGACGCGAGGCGAGTTTCACCCTTCCAGCAGCCGCTGTCCCACATACTCACCCTCCGCCGCGCCGCCCGGCACCGCGAACAGTCCGCTCGCCTCGTGCCGGAGGTACGGCGTCAGCGCGTCTCCCCGGTCCAGCTTGCGCTGTACCGGTACGAAGCCTCGCAGCGGGTCGGCCTGCCAGCAGATGAACAGCAGACCCGCGTCGGGCACGCCGTCCGCGTCGATGCCGTCGTGGTACGAGAGCGGTCGCCGGAGCATCGCCGCGCCGCCGTTCTGGTCGGGGCGGGTGATCCGGGCGTGGGCGTTGATGGGGACCACCAGATTTCCTCTGGAGTCCGTCTTCTCCAGGTCCATCTCGGACGTCTCGGTGCCTCCGGACAACGGTGCCCCGTCGGACTTGCGGCGCCCGATGACGGCCTCCTGCTCCTTGACCGCGAGTTTCTCCCAGTCGTCGAGAAGCATGCGGATGCGCCGTACGACGGCGTAGGAGCCGTTCGCCATCCACGCGGGCTCGCCGTTCTCCGGTACGAAGATCCGCTGGTCGAAGTCCGGGTCGGCCGGCTTCGGATTGCGGGTGCCGTCGACCTGGCCCATCAGGTTGCGGGCGGTCATGGGCCGAACGGTGGCACCCGGTGTGCGGTTGAAGCCGTTCATCTGCCAGCGCACCCGGGCCGCCGAACCGGCGTCCTTTTGCACGGCGCGCAGTGCGTGGAAGGCGACGAGGGCGTCATGGGCGCCGATCTGCACCCACAGGTCGCCGTTGCTGCGTGCCTTGTCCAGGTGGTCGGAGGAGAAGTCGGGCAGCGGGTCCAGGGCGACCGGACGCTGTTCCTCCATACCGGTGCGTTCGAAGAAGCTGTGGCCGAAGCCGAAGGTGACGGTCAGCGAGGAGGGGCCGGCGTCGCGGGCCACATCGGTGTCGCCGTCGGCACTCGGCTCGCCCGCCATCAGCCGCCGGGCCGTCTCCGACCAGCGGCGCAGCAGGGCAGCGGCCTCCTTGCGCCCGGCGCCCGGCGCCAGGTCGAAGGCGACGAGATGGCCGCGGGCCGGGAGCCCTTGGGTGATGCCGGGCTGATGTTTCCCGTGAAACATTGCCCTGCCCTCGCCCACCGAGGCCAGTGGGGTCGCCCCGGAGGGCGCGGCGGCGTAGCCCACGGCGCTGCCCGCCGCGCCGAGCACGAGCCCGGTGGTCCCGGCGGTGCCGAGCAGACGGCGGCGGGAGATGCCCTTCCGGTCGGCCGGTACGGCGACTCCTTCCCGGGTTTCCGGCGCCGCGGGGATGCGGGCCTCCGGAATGGACTGGTCAGTCATGGTGGTTCAGCCGATCTGCGCGTTCTTGGAGACGGTCACCTGGTCGACGTCGGAGGTCCGCACGGTCACCTCGACCGTCCAGTCGCCCGCCATGGGGATCTGCACACCACTCGCCGACCAGTGCCCGGCGGCGATGCGGTCGGGCACGACGGGCAGCGGCCCGATGTCCTTGGAGGAGAGGGTGAAGGCGACCTTCAGTTCAGGGACGTCGAGGGTCCCGCCGTCGGTTCGCTCCACATAGATGTGCATGTCGTTGCCGCCCACGCGCGCGGGGTTCAGGTCGATCGTGACGACGCCCTCGCCCTCCTTGCCGCCGGTGTCGAACGGCATGTTCAGGGTCACCGCACCGGTTCCCTGGGCGGACGAGGGTGACGACGGGGCGGAGGACGAGGAAGCGGCCTTGGCCTCCTGCTCCGTACGCCCCGGCTCGGTCTGCGTCAGCACGGTGGTGATCGCGAGCAGGACGACGGCGACACCGGCCTCGGCGAGCACCGAGTGACGCAGCCCGAAGCGGTTCGGGTCGGCGTCCCGCAGCCGCTTCTGCCGGGCGGTCTCCACGGCTGCCCGCTGCCGGGCGAGCTGAGCGGCCCGCGCGGAGTCCTCGCCGGCCTTCGCCCCGGGGCCGGACGCTTCCGCCGTCCGGACCTCGGCCTGCCCCGTGCCGACCGCGGCCGTCACACGTTCCACGTCGGTGTCGGTGTCGGTGTCGGTGTCGGTGTCGGTGTCGGTGTCGGTGTCGGTGTCGGTGTCGGTGTCGGTGTGAGCCGTGACTTCGGACCCGGTCTCCTCCGTCCCGGTCCCGGCTTCCCGGGCACCGGCCGTTTCAGTACCGGTCTCCCCGGCACCGGTCCTCACAGTGGCCACGGCCGCCACGGGTTCCGTCCCGGCCGTCTCCCGGCGGCCCGCCGGCTCGCCCGTCCCGACGAGTCGTGCCGTCCACCGCCGTGAGAAGTACGCCAGCCCGATCATGACCACCACGAACCCGATCTTGGCGAGCAGCAACTGCCCGTACCGGGTGTCGGTCAACGCCGACCAGGAGCCGAGCTGCCGCCAGCTCTGGTAGATCCCGGTGACGACCAGGGCGACCACACTGCCGAGCGCGAGCCGCGAGAACCGCTGGACGGCGGCCGCGTCGACGGCGGTCTCGGCGGGGGCCCTGTAGAGCGCCACGAGCAGGGCGGTGAGTCCGCCGAGCCAGGCGGCGACGGCCAGCAGATGGACGATGTCGACCGGCATCGCGATGCCGGGCTGGAGCCCCTGGGAGGCGTGCTCGGACATGGCCCAGCTCGCGGCGAGCCCGGCCGCCACGACCGTCCCCCCGATCGCGAGCCCGAAGGTCAGGTCCCGCTTCTCCGCGTCGTCCCGCTGGTCCTGGGCGGCCCCGAAGAGCACCGCGATGAACAGCGCCGCCGCGGCGAGCAGCAGCAGCCGCGACACCAGTGCCGCGCCGGTCTTGGTCTGCAGCACCTCCCCGAGCAGCGACATGTCGAAGATGTCGCCGATCTTGCCGGAGCGCGTGTAGGAGCCGCGCAGGAGCAGCAGCGCGAGGGTGGACGCGGTGAGGGTGAGCCAACCGGAGACGACCAGTCGCTGCACCGCCCGTACACCGGCGCCGGGCCGCCAGCAGGCCAGCACGAACGCGGCCCCACCGGCCATGACCACGAACCCGGCGTACGACATGTACCGCCCGAAGCCGTACAGCCAGCCCACCGGGCCGTCGTCGGACGCCTGGGCGGAGGCCTGGACGGAGGTCTCGGAGGGGGCGCCGATGGAGAAGGTGAAGGCACCGGCGACGGGGTGGCTGTCCGCGGACACCACCTGGTAGGTGACGGTGTAGGTGCCGTCGGGCAGTCCGCTGAGCAGTTGCACGGTGTACGTCGTGCCGCTCGGGTTGGCGGGGGCGCCCTTGTCGGCCCGCTTGCCCTTGGGGTCGAGGACGCGCAGGGAGTCGTCGCTCACCGCGATCGGTTCGGAGAAAGTGAGCGAGACCCGGGTGGGGGCCTTGTCGACCACCGTCCCCTGCCGGGGGTCGCTGCCGGTCAGCGCGGCGTGCGCGGACGCGGGAGCGGCCCCGGCGAGGAGCGCGCCGGTGACGGCCAGCAACAACAGCAGCAGGAACCGGGCGCGGGGGGCGATGGTCTGGGTCACGGGGGTGTCTCCCTCAGTGTCCGTGCTTCGGGGTGTAGGTGGCGGGCTTCACCGGTATCTCGACCGTGACGGGGTCGGAGTGGGCGAAACGCAGCTCGACGGAGACCTTCTGACCCTGCTTCGGCTTCCGCTTCAGCTGCTCGAACATCAGGTGGTTGCCGCCGCTCTCGAGCACGAGGCTGCCGCGAGCCGGGATGTCCAGCCCGTCGACCTCCCGCATGGAGCCGTCGACGGTCTCGTGCACGGTGACGCGTTCGGCGATGCCACTGCTGACCGAGGTCAGCCGGTCGTCCGCGCCGCCCTTGTTGCTGATGACGAGGAAGCCGGCCGCCAGGTCCGACACCGGCTGCGGCATGTACGCGGAGTCGACGGACAGTTCGGCCGTGTCGCTGCCGGAGTCCGAGCCGCCGGAGCCCGGGTCGCCGCAGCCGGCCAGGGCCAGCGCCCCGGCGACGGCCACCGCGGCGAGCGCGAGACGACGCCTCACGGGGTCTCACCCTCGATGATGCGGGGGAGGTCCTCGGTGTAGTCCTCGACGGTGGCGTCCTCGCCGTACAGGAGGTAGCCGCCGTCGGTCTTCGGGGAGAAGGCGATGACCTGGGTGCCGTGGTCGGAGACGACCTGGCCCTTGTCGTCCTTGCGCGGTGCGTTGATCGAGATGCCGAGGGTGCGGGCGCCGGCCTGGATCGTGTCGAAGTCGCCGGTCAGGCCGACGACCTGGTCGTCGATGCCCTTGAGCCACTTGCCGAGCGCGGCGGAGGTGTCCCGCTCGGGGTCGGTGGTGACGAACACGATCCGCAGCTCGTCCTGCTGCTCCTGGGGCAGTTGCTTCTTGGCCACCGCGAGGTTGTTCATGGTCAGCGGGCAGACGTCGGGGCAGTGCGTGTAGCCGAAGTAGATCAGCGTGGGCCTGCCGGCGGTCTCCTTGCGGAAGTCGTACTCCTTGCCCTGCGTGTCGGTGAGGACGAGGTCCGGCTTCTCGAACGGATTCTCGAGGGCCGTGGCCGCCTTCTCCGCGCCGGCCTCCTCGGAGACCACGGCGATGGGCTTGCCACTGTCGCCGTCGCCGCTGCCGCAGGCGGAGAGAGTCAGGGTGGCGGCGGCGAGCAGGGCCACCGCGGTGAAGGTCTTCTTGCGCATGATGCTTTCCAGGGATGTGAGTTCTCCGGCGCGCACCGGGGCTCCACGGGACCGTGGGTGCCCCCGGTGCGCGCCGTCCAGCGGGGAGGGGTCAGGCGGAGGTGCGCCGACGCCCGGCGAGCACGTTGTAGGCGACGCCCGCGGCACCGACGACGATGCCGACGATGCCCAGGACGCGGGCGGTGGTGTCGGTGCCGCCGGAGTCGGCGGCCGCGGTGGTTTCCGCGGCTGCCTTCTCGGCGTCCCCGGCGGACTCGGCGTCGTCGGCCTTGTCGTCCGACGCACCGTGCGAGTGGCCGTCGGCGGAGGCCTCGGACAGGGCGAGGACGGGAGCCGGGTAGTCGGGCTCGTCCTTGCCCTCCTGCGGCACCTCGATCCAGCGGACGACCTCCTTGTTGGAGTACGTCTGCAGGGCCTTGAAGACCAGTTCGTCGGCGTTCTCCGGCAGGGTGCCGACGGACACCGGGAACTTCTGGAAGAAGCCCGGCTCGATGCCGTCGCCGTCGGCGGTCCAGGTGACCTTGGTGACGGCCTCGTCGATCTTCTTGCCGTGCATCTCCAGCGGCTTGTCCAGCTTGGACTTGGTGACCTTGACGTCCCAGCCGTCGACCGGCTGCGGCATCACGGAGGCCAGCGGGTGGTCGGTCGGGAAGGTCACTTCGAGCTTGGTCGTCGACGCGTCGTCACGCTCGTTGGGGACCTTGAAGTTCACCACCGCGTAACCGCCCTTGGCGGCCTCGCCCTCGGGCTGCACGCTGACGTGGGCGAAGGCGGGGGCGGACAGGGTGAGGACGGCGACACCGGTGACGGCGCCGACAGCGGCGATACGGGAAGCCTTCATGGCAGAAGCACTCCGCTTCAGTTGGGTTTCGCTGACGGTGAGGGATACGCGTACGGGCGGGCACTTGCGCCGGTGCGCACCTGTGGCGGTGCGCACCTGTGCCGGTGACGGCTCTGTTGTCCGGCCGCCGGGTCGCCGACCGCGGGGCTGTGACGCCTGGGTCAACGACGGCTCGTCGTACGCGGGAGAACGGACGCACACGCGCGTGCCGCACGCCGGCGCCCCCTCCCCCTCCGGTTGTCCGGCGGTGGCGGAGTGCGGCCCGGTCGCGTCAGGCGGCGAGGGCGAGTGCGGTACCGGTCGGCGGACCCCGGCGGATCACCGTGTGCTGGAGTGCGGCGGTACGGGGTACGGGCGGCGCGGGCGGTGCGGTGCGCACCGGACACGGGGCGACCTGCGGAGTCCCCGGGAGGCCCGCGCGCAGGGCGAGCACCAGAGTGAGCGCCGCGCGCAGCGACCGTACGAGGGCACCTTCGGCGACACCGTGTGCCGACAGTTCGGTCAGCCGCAGCAGCGCCAGGTCACCGCGGCGCAGCAGCCAGCCCGTGGCGAGCGCCACGAGGACGTGTGCGAGCAGCATCGGCAGGGTCGGCAGCAGCGCCGGCACCGACGGGTCCACCGCGGCCGAGGACAGCGTGTCCCCCTGGGCGTGCGCGTGGGTGCCGCCGGTCGCGCCGGGGTGGACCCGCGCGTCGATGAGGATGCGCTGCGCCTGCGCGGGACTGATGGCCGCCGCGGTGGTGCCGCACACCAGTCGTGCGGCCTGCTCGATCAGCGAGGCGTCGGAAAGGGGCGACGCCGCCTCCGCGGGGGCCGCCGCGCCGTGCTGACCGATGCCGAACACGATGTGCAGTACGGCCTGACCGGCCGCCAGCATGGCCGCGATCCCCGGCAGGGAACGCACGCGTCCGGCGAGCGGCGCCGCGACCGCGACCGTCCCGAGGAACCCCGCGCCCAGCGTCCACAGGGGAACGGCGGCGTGGGAGGCGAGCGTGTGACCTGCCCCGGCCAGCACGACACAGACCGCGGCGAACACCGCGGCCCGCAGGGTCCGGAGCCCGCGTCCGGAGCGCGTCGTGCGCACGTGGGGGGCAGTCATGGCGGGCCCATCATCGCATTGGCCCCGCCGCCGCAGTACGGCAGGTCCGCAAGATGAGGTACGACCGGAAGATCACCTCTGTCACCAGTCGCCCCACATACACCGTTCGGCTCCACGGCGCGCCCGCCGTATGGGGGGTGTCACATCAGCTGTGCGCTTACAACCGGGTACGCAGGGCAATAAGTAACGGTATGTCGAGCCGCGGCCGGGAGGCTGGAGCATGAGCATCTGGTGGTCACTCCATCTGCGGCGCGACGCTGCGAGCGTGCCGCTCGCCCGGCGTCTGCTGATCGGCGCCATGGAGACCGCGGGCGTCGACCCCGACATTTCCTACGACCTCTCCGTGGCCCTCAGCGAGGCCTGCGCGAACGCCGTCGAGCACGGTGGGGGCGCCGCCCGGGGCGGTTCCTCGGAGGCATACCGGGTGACCGCCTACCTCGACGGCGAGAAGTGCCGCATCGAGGTTGCCGACGTGGGACCCGGCTTTCCCGTCGGGACCGGCGGCCGTGCACGCCCGTCGGCCCGCCCCGTGCCGTCCGACGCGGAACACGGCCGCGGCCTCTGCCTCATCCAGGAACTCGCCGACCACGTCCACATCGGCAACAAGCCGGGGCTGGGCGGCGCCGTGGTGAGCTTCGACAAGATCCTCAAATGGCGGAAGGACGCGCCGCTGACGGCGGTCTGACCGCACCACCGGATCTCCGCACGCGCTCGCCGGTCGTACTCCTGAGCGCAGGTCGGCCGGGTACCACGAGTGGTACCCGGCCGACCTGCGTGCGTCAGCCCTTGAGGGCGGCCATCCATGCCTCGACCTCGTCCGACCGCCTGGGCAGCGCGGCGGACAGGTTCCGGTTGCCGTCCTCGGTGACCAGGATGTCGTCCTCGATGCGGACGCCGATGCCCCGGTACTCCTCGGGCACGGTCAGGTCGTCGGCCTGGAAGTACAGGCCCGGCTCGACCGTGAGCACCATGCCCGGCTCCAGCGTGCCGTCGACGTAGGTCTCGGTGCGCGCGGCCGCGCAGTCGTGGACGTCCATGCCGAGCATGTGCCCGGTGCCGTGCAGCGTCCAGCGGCGCTGCAGACCCAGCTCCAGAACCCGCTCGACCGGGCCCTCGACCAGGCCCCACTCGACGAGCCGCTCGGCCAGTACCCGCTGCGCGGCGTCGTGGAAGTCCCGGTACTTGGCGCCCGGCTTGACCGCCGCGATACCGGCCTCCTGGGCGTCGTACACGGCGTCGTAGATCTTCTTCTGCAGCTCGCTGTAGCGGCCGTTGACCGGCAGCGTGCGGGTGACGTCGGCGGTGTAGTACGTGTGCGTCTCCACGCCCGCGTCGAGCAGCAGCAGGTCGCCGGAGCGGACCGGACCGTCGTTGCGCACCCAGTGCAGGGTGGTGGCGTGCGGGCCGGCGGCGCAGATGGAGCCGTAGCCGACGTCGTTCCCCTCCACCCGCGCACGCAGGAAGAACGTGCCCTCGATGTAGCGCTCGCTGGTGGCCTCGGCCTTGTCGAGGACCTTCACGACATCCTCGAAGCCGCGTGCGGTGGAATCGACGGCCTTCTGCAGCTCACCGATCTCGAAGGCGTCCTTGACCAGCCGTGCCTCGGAGAGGAAGACGCGCAGCTCCTCGTCGCGCTCGGCGGTGACCTTGTCGGTCAGCGCCGCCTCGATCCCGGCGTCGTACCCGCGCACGACCCGTACGGGGCCGGTGGCCTCGCGCAGCGCGCCGGCCAGCTCGCGGACGTCGGAGGCGGGGATGCCGTACAGCCGCTCGGCCTCGGTGAGGGAGTGGCGGCGGCCGACCCACAGTTCGCCCTGGCCGTCCAGCCAGAACTCGCCGTTCTCGCGGTTCGAGCGCGGCAGGAGGTAGATCGTCTCCTTGTGGCCGTCGTCCGTCGGCTCCATGACGAGGACGCCGTCCTCGGTCTGGTTGCCGGTGAGGTAGGCGTACTCGACCGACGCGCGGAAGGCGTACTCGGTGTCGTTGGACCGCGTCTTCAGGTTGCCCGCGGGGACGACCAGGCGCTCACCCGGGAAGCGGGCGGACAGCGCGGCGCGACGGGCTGCCGTCTCGGCGGCCTGGGGGATCGGCTCCAGGTCGTGCAGCTCGGTGTCGGCCCAGCCGCTCTTCATGTTCTCGGCCAGCTCGTCGGACACGCCGGGGTAGAGGCCGTTCTTGCGCTGCTTGATGGGCGCTTCCTCGGCAGTCTCCGGGCCTTCCGCGGTTTCCGGGGCCGCCGCGTCGGCAGCCTGGTCGAACGCGGTCGGGAGCTCTTCTGCCACAGCGGTCATCCTCCTTGGTAAGGCTCTGGACTCCCCCGAGCTTGCGGCTTCGTCCGGGCAGGGGGGACCACCACCATCGTACGGTCGTCGGCGAAACAGTCGCAGAGCGGAAGGGACCGTTACCGGGGGGATGCGAAGGATGACGTCCCGGACCGGCCGCCGGGCGCTCCGGAACCGCTACTCGAACCGTGCGGCCAGCAGGACGACGTCCTCCGCGGAGTCCGCCGCGGACGTCCCTTTCGACGAGGCCGCCCCCTCGGGCAGCACGGTGCGCAGGACGTGGTCGGCGATCGCACCGGGGTCACGGCGCAGCGCCTGCGGTACGCCTGCCGCCGCCGCGTGCAGCCGCGCGAAGGCGCGGTCGGTGGGGTCGCCGGTGCGGTGCAGCAGCCCGTCGGTGTAGAGCAGAACCGTCTCGCCCGGTTCCGGGTGCACCTCCACGCTCGGTGCCTCCCAGCAGGCGAGCATGCCCAGGGGAGCCGAGACGGACGTCTCCACGAACTCGGTGCGGCGCTCGCCGATCAGCAGCGGCGGGCTGTGCCCGGCACCGGCCAGCGTGATCTTGCGCAGCGAGGGTTCGCAGTAGCCGAACAGGGCGGTGGCCGACCGGGCCGGTTCGGTGAGCCTCAGCAGCAGTTCCAGGTCGGACAGGACGGCGACCGGATCCTCGCCCTCCATCACGGCGTACGCGCGCAGGGACGCCCGCAGCCGGCCCATCGCGGCGACCGCGCTGGGCCCCGCCCCGGTGACGGACCCCACAGCGAGGCCGAGGGCGGCGTCCGGCAGCGGCAGTGCGTCGTACCAGTCGCCGCCGCCGTACGAGGAGGTGCGGCGCCGGGCGGCGAGCTGGACGCCGGGGATCCTGGGCAGGCGCGAGGGGAGCAGCTCCTCGGAGATGGTGGTCATGGACGCGCGCGTGCGCTCGAGTTCCAGCAGGCGGGCGAGGTGCTCGGCGGCGTACCGGGCGTACAGGCCGATGAGATGACGCTGCCGCTCCGACGGCTCGGCCGGTTCGTCGTAGAGCCACACCGCCGCGCCCAGGCGCAGCCCGGGCCCTGCGGTGAGCGGGGCGTCCGGGGGCTGTGAGGTTTTCGGCGGCTCCGGCGGCTCCGGCGGCTCCGGCGGCTCCGGCACGAGGGGCAGGGTGTAGCTGGCGGCGTAGCCGAGGCGGGCGGCGACCTCGCGGTGCCTGGGGTCGAGCCCCTTCTCGGCGAGCAGGTCGGGCTCGGCGATGCCGTCGTCGGCGCCGGGCAGTCCGTCGAGGATCCTGCCGTACGGCAGGGAACTGCGCGGGATGGTCTCGATGTGACCGAGGTCCGCGCGGGCCAGGCCGAGGCCGATCATGTTGTCCGGGCCGAGACCGTCGGCGGGTTCCAGGACGACGAGACCGCGCCGGGCGCCCACCAGGGCGGCGCCGGCGCGCAGTGTTTCCCGGAGTGCTTCGTCGAGGGCACGCGTACGGGCCAGGCGTTCGGTCAGCTCGTGGAGGGTGGTGAGGTCGGAGACCCATCCCGCGAGACGGTCCTGGAGCAGCGCGCCCGGGGCGTTCTGGGGGTTTGCCCGGGCGGCCGGGGAGGTACCCGTGGCAACGGACGCGACAGTGTGCGCGGGTGCGGGGACCGTTGAATCGATTCCGGCCACTTTCGAAGGATGAGGGGCATTCATGGCGTCCGGCTTTCCGGCCGGTACTTACTGCTCGAAAGCATCGCAAACCCCCATGTCGTTCTGCGTCGCCGGCAGTGTCTCCACATGTACACGTACTCGTGAGGAGATGTCCAGCATTGTCCTGCTGGGATTCCTGGTGTCCGTGGGCTTGAAGGGAACTCACTCCCGACCTCTTGTCGAAAAACAAACTTGGCTTGAAACTGCCTCAGGGGGAGGCTGATTGCGGTCGACTGAGCTTGCTGGACAGAGCGTCACAGCGGTCGTGATGGGTACGTACTCGGTGAAGGCCAGGGGTGGTTGGGATTCACCCGGGAACCTGGTGACGGACCCGGGCGTCTTAACCACCGACGACCGTGCCCCATCCTCCCGTGGCGGAGGCGGAGAGAAACAAGCGCGACAGTAAACGCCAGACTTCGCCACCCCACGCCATCCCCGTGCTTCTGCTCGACGCAGTATGGGTGGTACGGCCGTGGAGGCAGCCCCTGATCGGCCTCGGCCCCTGGGGGCTCCCCTTGCTCGGTGCGGGGGTGTGATGCGCCAACAGGTACGCACAGTAGGTACGCACAGTGCAGTGATCGACTCATGTTGTGACGTGGACCACGGTGTTGCCAGGCGTGCAACGGAAAGGAACGAGCGCTCATGCGCGAGATCCTCGGAAGGCGACGCAGGCTCCTGTCCCAGGGTGGCGACAGCGGGCCCGAACTGATCGAAGCGGCTCTGACCTTCGCCTCGGACTGGCGGTGGCCGGTACTCCCGGGTGTGGCGGCGGATCCGCAGGGCCGCTCCCGCTGCGGCTGCCCCGACCCCGAATGCACAGTGCCGGGCGCTCATCCCTTCGACCCCGGCCTGCTCGCCGCGACCACCGACGCGTGCATGGTGCGCTGGTGGTGGGGCAACCGGCCCACGGCACCCGTCATCCTGGCCACCGGGGGCAGGGCGCCCTGTGCGGTCTCCCTGCCCGCGGTGCCGGCCGCCCGCGCCCTGGATGCCCTCGACCGCCTCGGCATGCGGCTCGGCCCGGTCGTCGCCGCACCGGACCGCTGGTCGATCCTGGTCAAGCCGTACTCCCTGGAACAACTGGGTGAGTTGCTCTACGCCAAGGACTTCGTCCCCGGCTCCCTCCGCTTCCACGGCGAGGGCGGCTACCTCGCCCTTCCCCCGTCCGGCACCGGCCGGGGCGGGGTCCGCTGGGAGCGTGCGCCACTGCCCGGCTCCGCCTCGCCGTGGGTGCCCGATGTCGAGGCCGTGGTGGACGCCGTGGTCGAGGCCCTCACGCGTACGGGTGTGAGCGCGCCCGAGATGTAGCGGCCGTCGGCGCACGGGCCGCGCACGCCGTCCGCTGAAGCGGGTACCTGCCGGAGCCGCACAGTCGTCATGCCCGGGGCCGCACCGTCACGCACGCCAGGGCCGCGCCGGGGGCCCTGGAAGAGGTCGTCCGCCCTCGCCCACGTCGACGCGGTGGCCATCCGCGGGGCCGATCTGCCGTCGACCCGCGGGACCGATCTGCCGTCGACGGGCGCGTCCGACCGGGAGCAACCCGTCGGTGGAAACAGCCGGTTGGCATGCGACTGCGCTCTGTCAGCGACGGCGGTCACGCAAAGACCCGGTTGCTGGCGACGGGGGATGCACCAGCAACCGGGCTACTGGAACGGTAACAAGAGATCGGCTGTTAGCAAATTCGAACTCAGCTTTTCCGGTCACCGACTGGCCTGTCCACGCCGGAAGTTGTGAAGGGAGCTGGTGGTTCCGGCGGGACGGTCGTGCTGACCGGCAAGTCAGCACGACCGGGGCGCACGCCCGCGCCGCCACGCCTCTCGGCGTGTCTCAGCTGAGGGTGACCTGCCGGTTGGTCAGCCCGCCGCGTGCGCGGCGTTCGTCGGCGGTGAGCGGAGCGTCGGTGGCCAGGGCGGCGGCGAGACGCTCGGCGAACTCGGCCGCCGGCTTCTCCACATCCTCGGCGCCGACCCCGCTGGGAAGGTCCCAGACCGGGACCGTGAGCCCGTGAGCACGGAAGGAGCCCACGAGACGGGTGCCCTCGCCGAGGGAGGACCGGCCCGCCGCGTGCAGTCGCGCCAAGGCGTCCAGAAGCTGCTCCTCGGGGTGCGGCATGACCCACCGCAGATGGTTCTTCTCCGGCGTCTCGCACCAGTACGCGGCGTCCACGCCGGAGAGCTTGACGGTCGGGATGGCCGCCGCGTTGGCCCGCTCCAAGGAGGCGGTCACGTCCGGCGCGGCGTTCTCCGGGTCGGGGACCCAGAACTCGAAGCCGCTGTGCACGACCGGCTCGAAGGCGCCCCCGAGGTCCAGCAGATCCTGCAGGCGGGCCCCCTCGGCCGAAGCGCGGCGGGCCTGCACCGGGGTCCCCGGGTCGGCGGTGAGCGCGCGCTGGAGGGTGTCGGCGAGGTCACGGCTGATGTCCCCGGACGACGTGTCGTTCTGCAGGCCGAGGAGGACCGAGCCGTCGTCGCGGCGCAGCGCGGGCCAGGCCATCGGCAGCACGGTGGCCAGGGTGACCGACGGGACACCCTCGGGCAGGCCGCCCTCGAGGTGCAGCTCGACGGTGGCGGCCGGCACCAGCTCGCGCAGTGCCACCCAGTCGCACTCGCCCGGCAGGCCCTCGAACGGACGGTGTACCAGCTCGGTCACGGCGTGCGCGGCGGCACGGCCGTGACAGGCCTTGTAGCGGCGACCGCTGCCGCAGGGGCAGGGCTCACGGGCGCCGACGACCGGGATCTCTCCCTCTGTGAGCTGGGGGCGCTTGGCCTTCGTCTGGGGGCGCTTCTTGGCCATCGTGGGTGTCTCCCGGTTACGGCTCGTCTCGTACGGGCGGGAGCCTAGCCGTTCACGACGCGACCGACGGGACCCTGTGGACGACGTGCCGCCTGCGGACAGCGGGCCGTGACGCGTGAGCCCTGCGGGCCGGGATCGCCCGACGCGCGCAGAACCGCGCGGGCGGCCGGGGAAGACCATGGGATCTCCGCACGGCTGCGCGGTCAGTCGAAGGTGTCGAAGGCTTCCGCGAACTCCAGTCCCGGTATCTCGGACACCGCGGGGGCCGTCACCCGTGTGGCGAAGTCGTCGCGCCGGTGTCCGGCGTCCGGGTCGTGCACGTCGTCGTGGACGACGACCCATACCGTGACCTCGCCGGGTACCTCGTCGCGTACGCCCCAGTCGTCGGCCAGCGCCGTGATGATGTTCAGCCCCCGGCCGCCGTGCGCGGTGACCGACGGGGTGGCCGGCGCCGGGCGGGTCGGGCCGCCGCCGTCGGTCACCTCCACGACCAGACGGCCGCAGGGGTGCACATGCCAGGCCGCACGGACGGCGCCGTCCCCGGCCAGGGCGCCGCCCAGGGGTCGACCGTGTTTGCACGCATTGCTCAGCAATTCGGAAAGGATCAGTACGGCATCGTCGATGACCGTGTCCGCCACTCCGCCGTCACGCAAGTGCAGGCGCATACGGCGCCTCGCCTTCCCCACGCCCGCAGGGCCATGAGGTACGGCCATGCTCGACGACGTGGGCACTTCCTGTGCCACCACCAACGCCACCCCCGAGACCTCCTTCGCCCCACGCCACGGTGTGAATGCCCCACGGGCCTGAACCGGAAACCGGCCAATCCGTGTGCGGTGACGCACTTGAACGATCGGGCACGCACCGAATGCGCCGGAGCACTCCCTGTAACCAGGTGGCTGGATCTCGTCGAGGTGGCCGAGATGTGAGGATGCGGGAGGCGTGTCCGGTCAAGAGCCCTGCACGGGACACATGAGCCACACCAGCCGCACGAGACACGCGAACCCCGCAGGACCCGCAGGTCCCGGGAGTCAGGCGGTCTGCACGGGTCAGCGGCCGAGCCGGTCGAGCACCGCGCGGGGCCGGTTGGTGATGATGGCGTTCACTCCGAGGCTGACACAGGCGTCCACGTCCTCCGGGTCGTTCACGGTCCACACGTGCACCTGGTGGCCGGACTGTTGCAGTCGCTCGATGTGCGCGGGGTGGCTGCGCACGATCCGGATCGAGGGGCCCGCGATGTCCACGCCCTCCGGCAGCCGCCCGTCGCGCAGGCGGGGCGAGACGAACTGCTGGAGGTAGACCGTCGGCAGGGTCGGCGAGGCGGCGCGCACGCGGTGCAGCGACCGCGCGGAGAAGCTCATCACGCGTACCGGAGACTCCTCGGCGGCACCGGGGGCGTCCAGACCGAACCGCTTCAGCAGGAGCAGCAGCCGCTCCTCCACCTGTCCCGCCCACCGCGTGGGGTGCTTGGTCTCGATCGCCAGCTCCACCCGGCGGTCGGCGTCGACGACGAGCTCGAGCAGCCTTTCCAGGGTGAGGACGGAGGTCGCCTCCCTGTCCTCCGGCCGGTGCACCCAGTCGGGCTCCTCCACGCGTCCCCCGAGCGGGTGGCGGGTCTTCCAGGAGCCGAAGTCCAGGGCGGACAGAGCGGAGAGCTCCAGTGCCGAAACCGCACCGCGGCCGTTGGACGTACGGTTGACGCGACGGTCGTGGACGCAGACCAGATGGCCGTCGGCGGTCAGGCGTACATCGCATTCGAGCGCGTCCGCACCGTCCGCGATCGCCTTGCGGTACGCGGCCAGGGTGTGCTCGGGAGCGTCCTCGGAGGCTCCGCGGTGGGCGACGACTTGGGTCGGGCGCTGACGTGCAGGGGTCACCGCGTCATGGTGCCACCGAACGGGGGCATGTGTGCGGTCGTCCAGGCGTCGGTGGTGTGGACGCTGCGGTCGTCTGATCGGAGGCATCGCGATGGTGCACCCTTAGTGAGTAATGCCCTATATGGAGAATGGTCTCGCACCCACAGGAACGGCTTATGGTGCCCTGACGGCTCATAGGAAAAGCTGGCGTCATACAAAGAGACACGCACAGCTGAAGCGCGCCGAACTCGTCGACATGCGTGAACGAGTGTGAATGAGCGTGAACGGGCGAGACCGAGTGTGACCGATACGACAGCCGTGGATCGAGGAGAGAGAGCTGTGAGCACCGAGAACGAGGGCACAAACGAGGGCGCATCGGTACCCCCGGCCCCGTCCGTACCGCCCACGCCGGTGGACGCTCCCGCAGCTCCGGCGCATCAGGAGCGCCCGGCCCCGGAGGGGGGCGGTCCGACGACCCCCGTGCCCCCGGTCCCCCCGACCGCTCCGGGGGCGGCACCGGGCCACGGCACACCGGAACACCACGGATACGGCGATCACGCCGGATACGGAGGGTACGGCGCCCAGGAACAGGCCCCCGCAGGCCCTCCGTCCGGAGCCCCTTCGGGAGCCCCGGCGGACCCCTCTTCCGCTCCCGACCCCTCCTGGCCCCCGCCCCCGGCTCCGGGCATCCCGTCGTACGACGGCGGTGCCGGTCACGGCGCGGGCGGCTGGGGCTCGTACCAGCAGCCCGCCCCGAAGAACGGCGGCGGCAAGCGCGGTCGACTGGCCGCCGCGGTCCTGGCGGCCGCGCTGGTCGCGGGTGGCCTGGGCGGCGGCCTCGGATACACGCTGGCCAAGAACAACGACGACGGCAACGGCTCGACGACGGTCTCCTCGTCCACCAGCGGCGGCAACGTCAAGCGCGACCCGGGCACGGTCGCCGCAGTGGCCGCCAAGGCGCTGCCCAGCACGGTCACCATCGAAGCCCAGGGCAGCAGCGGCGAGGGCGGCACCGGCACGGGGTTCGTGTTCGACAAACAGGGCCACATCGTCACCAACAACCACGTGGTGGCGGAGGCCGTCGAGGGCGGCAAGGTCGCGGCGACCTTCCCGGACGGCAAGAAGTACGACGCCGAGGTGGTCGGCCACGCCCAGGGCTACGACGTCGCGGTCATCAAGCTGAAGAACGCCCCCTCGAACCTGAAACCCCTCACGCTGGGCAACTCCGACCAGGTCGCCGTCGGCGACTCGACGATCGCCATCGGCGCGCCCTTCGGCCTGTCCAACACGGTGACGACCGGAATCATCAGCGCGAAGAACCGTCCGGTGGCCTCCAGCGACGGCACCGGCAGCCAGGCCTCGTACATGAGCGCCTTGCAGACCGACGCCTCGATCAACCCGGGCAACTCCGGCGGACCGCTGCTGGACGCGCAGGGCAACGTCATCGGCATCAACTCCGCGATCCAGTCGACCAGCAACGGCGGCTTCGGCACCGGACAGGCCGGCTCCATCGGCCTGGGCTTCGCCATCCCGATCAACCAGGCCAAGTACGTCGCCCAGGAACTGATCAAGACGGGCAAGCCGGTGTACGCCAAGATCGGCGCCTCGGTCTCCCTGGAGGAGGGAGCGGGCGGCGCGAAGATCACCGATCAGGGTGCCGGCGGCTCCGAGGCGGTCGACCCCGGCGGCCCCGCCGACCAGGCAGGCCTGCGTCCCGGTGACGTCATCACCAAGCTCGACGACCGCGTCATCGACTCCGGCCCGACCCTGATCGGTGAGATCTGGACCCACAAGCCGGGCGACAAGGTCACGCTCACCTACGAACGCGGCGGCAAGCAGCAGACCACGGAACTCACCCTGGGTTCCCGCATCGGCGACAGCTGACGCCACCCCTCCCGCACCGACCCGTTACCCTTGTCCCGCGCCGCCGATCACCCGGTTGGCGCGGGGAGGTGTGCCCGAGCGGCCTAAGGGAACGGTCTTGAAAACCGTCGTGGCAGCGATGTCACCGTGGGTTCAAATCCCACCGCCTCCGCAGAGGTCATAGATGTCGCAGGTCAGAGAGGGTGCCCCGTTGATCGGGGCACCCTCTCTGCGTGCACCTTGTCTCACCCTGAATCGCCGGTATCCCGTCTCTGACCAGCGCGTGCGGCCAACCTGCGGCCAGGAATCACGCCTTCTCGGCTCCGCCCTCGTGCTCGGCGAGACCCTGCTCGATCAGGGCGTTCATCCTGTCCTCCTCGCCGTCCAGCACCTTGGCGTAGTAGCGCTGGAGGACGGCGACGCTCTGTCCCGCGCGGCGGGCCGTTTCGGCGAGGCTCACCCCGGAGCGGAGCCAGAACGACACGCACGCGTGCCGGAGGTCGTAGGGGATGGCGGCCAGCGGAGAGGCGACCTGGGCCGGGGTGAGCGCCTTCCGGCGGGCCTCCTTCCACACCGCGCCGTACTCCTGCGAGCGGACCGGGCCGCCGCGCACGGCGCTGAACAGCCGGCCGTCGACGGTGTCCCCGAGCGCCTCGAGGTGATCCCGCAGGATGCCGACCAGGACGGGCGGGATGGGGACCGGACGGACCGCGCGGTGCGCCCGGTGCTTGAGCTGTCGTTCCTCGTACGGTTTGCCGTCGTCCGTCCAGGCCGATCCCACCTGCGGCCGGGCGCCGGCGAGCACGAGCCGCCCCCAGCCCTTCGACGGGAGTTCGCACTGGTCCGCGCTGAGCATGGACACCTCCTCGGGTCGCAGGGCCGCGTAGTAGATGCACGCGAAGAACGCGACCAGGTGCTCCCCGCGGGGCCCCTGCGCGCGGACGGCGTCTAGCAGGGCCCGTGCCTGCGCCGGGGTGGCGACGCTGCGCGCGTCCAGCTCCTCCACTGCCTTGGGCGTCTCCCAGTGGACGCGGTGCAGAGGGTTGCCGGGCAGCAGCTCGTGTTCGACGGCCAGGCGGAGGCAGTTGCTCAGCACCGCGCGGCGGCGCCGGAACGTGTTGGCGGCAGCGGGCTTGCCGTCCTGCCGCTTGGCCAAGTGCTCCAGCACCGTGCGCATCCGTGCGGCGTTGTCCAGGTCGACCACGGCCGGGGCGTTGCGCTCCACCCATGCCAGGGCCTTGGCCTCTTCCGCCGGCGGTTCCTGGTCGTGGCGTCCCGCGTTGAACCCCCACTGGTAGAGCGCGCGACGCAGGACGTCGTCCGAGGGCCGGCCCTTCCCGGTGGGGCACAACGCCATCGTGGCGATGGCCAGGCTCTCCGCGATGCTCGCTCGGTGCTTGGCCGCCGCGGTGGGCCATTTCCGGGCGACGTGTGCACGAGCATGGGCGTACCAGTTCGTCCGGTTGCGCTCGCGCACCTCGGAGACGGGGAGCCCGCTTTCGGTGTCGAACGGCTCGCCCTTGCGTGTCGCGGTGAGCAGCTCCGCGCGGCGTGCGTCGGCGAGCGTCTTGGTGGCGAACTTCTCCTGGTACTCCTTGCCGTCCACCTGCCAACGCAGTTGGAACGGCGCGGCCTTGCTCGGACGCTTACGGATGTTCCAGACGCGCACGTCGTAGCTGTGCATTTTTCTCCTTGACGAAGAGGGGACCCCGCCGGGCGGCGGGGTCCCCTCGGGGCGTTGTGGTTCAGGCGCACATCTCGTGCGCGGCCCACCACGAGTCCAGGTCGCTGCGACGGCAACGGAGCTGACCGTTGGGCAGCTTGATGAGCTTCGGAGCCGTTCCCCGTGCGCGCATGCGGTAGAAGGCGGCGCGGCTCATGCCGAGTTCGGCGAGGACTTCGGAGAGCTTCAGCATCTTGTGGCTTGCCATCAATGACTCCTCATGGACCGAGCTCTACTCGGGTCTGCGGGTGCTTCTGTCCGAGGCGGGGATTTCTGCGTCACCGCGTCACGCGCGTCATGCGCTTTCCTGACCTGTGTGTTCGGGATGACGCGTAGCTGTGGGCGGCGTCATCGGGTGACGCGTACCTGTGTCACCCGATGACGCGGGTGACGCGGGATGACGCATGCCCGCCGTCCTGCGTCACCGCTGTCGAGGCAGGTCAGGAAGCTGTCTCCGCGTGGGGTGACGTAGGTGACGCAGGTTCTCTCTCTTCGGAAAAGAGAGAGGTGGTTCTTTGGTGTGCTGCGGTGTGGGGTGTGGAAAAGGGGAGCCGCTTCGCGGCGCGTCCGTACGGAGCGGCTGCCGCCGCTGAACAGCAAGAGGAGCACGCCGGGGTGAGGTGCTCCTCTTGCTTGTGCCAGCGCGGAATGGCCGGCGTGGAGGTCAGAACGCCGGTTGCTGCTCGTGGGGTGCCGGGGGAGTGGAGGAGGAGCGGGTCATTTCGATGTAGCGGGCGGATTTGGTGCGGCCCCAGTCGATGAGGACGCCCCGGGCGGCCAGGGTGGGCTGTAGGCGCTTCAGGCGGTCGGAGAGGACCTTGCCGGTGGTCGGCCAACCCTTGGGGAGCGAGCGGCAGTCCTCGCCGCTGTAGAGGCCGGTGAGGCATTGCAGCCACTCGGTGGAGGTCATCCGCTGCTCTGTCCCCGCTTCCAGACCGGAGGCGTGCTTGAGGACGGTCTGCGCCAGGAGGTCGCCTTCGATGACGTCGTCGTTGAGGTCGTCGAGGCTGGCCCGGTAGGCGGCGAGCGAGCCGATACCGGTGGCCGCGTCGAGCTGCGCGCACAGGTGGGCGAAGTCCGCCATGCGCAGGTCCGTCGGGATGTCCGCGTCAGCCGCGCGCACCTGCACGGTGAGGTCCAAGAGCGAGCCGAGGATGACCGGGAGGGCTTCTTCGAAGTCCGCCCACAGCTCGGCCTCGGTGCGTCGCACGCGGGGCCGCTCCAGTCGGAGGGGAAGGAGGCGTTCGGCGAGGTCGGGGCGGATGACGCCGACGTCGATCCCGGTGAGGAGCAGGGGCCGACGGTAGCGAGCGCGGACCACGTCGCCGTCGGTGAACAGGGCGCGCTTGACGGTCTCGGCTCCGGTGACGATGCAGCACATCGCATCGGACAGGTCCGGAGCCAGGTGCGAGAGGTTGTCCAGGGCGGTGACCCAGCCCGCGGCCACGGCCGCGATCAGGTTCTCCTCGTCCTTCGGCGCGCGGCGCAGGTCGCCGCTCATACCCTCGATGATCCGCACCAACATCCGTCCGCCGGTGGACTTGCCCGCGCCCTGGGGGCCGGTGAGGAACGGCGCGGGCACTGGCACGGACGGCTCCAGGCAGCCGATGAGCCAGGCGAGGGCCAGGCACTCGGTCTCCGCGGTGGCGAAGTTGCACAGCCGCATCAACTGGTCGATGCCCTTGCCGTCGGTGTCCTTGACGGGCATGGGCAGTTCGCCGGTGAGCTGGGTGCGCTTCCAGCACACCTCACGCGGATCGGGGGTGAGGATGTCCCAGCCGGTGGGGTGGATGCGGACCGACTGTCCGTCGTCGCGGCCGAGGTCCAGCCAGGTCGCCCCGTCGAATCCGGGGGCGACGCGGATGTGCACGGGCTGCACGCCTTGGCTCAGCGCGAGGGCTTCGATCAAGTCCAATGCCTCCTTGAGCGCGGTGCCGTTGAACACGCCGTATCCGTCCTGGAAGAGGCCGACCATGAGTTCCTGGCGGTGGCTGCCCGTCGTGCCCTGGGAGCGGATCGGGCGGGCCACGGGGTGGCCGTTCCTCTGCGCGTACACGGTCCCGTCGGCGGTGCGGAAGTAGCGGAAGTGGGCTTGCGCGTAGTCGGTGATGACCTCGCGGGCGGGGGTCTTCTCGTCGTCGGACACGGTCACATTCCCAGCTTCGTGCGGGCGTTGGTCCACGCGTCCGTGCAGTGCCGGGCGCTCTCGCCCTTGCTCTGCGCGGCGGTGAACAGTCGCGTGACGTGGGCATCGGTGAGGCAGCCGCACCGGCCGTGCGTGGACAGCACGGCCAGGAACGTCCGGTACACGGTCGCGTGCACCGCGCTGGACGCCTCGGTGATGCGCTGCTCGGCCATGGCGATGCCCCGCTCCAGGTAGGCGGGCATCCGGTGCGGGCACTCCCCGTTCTCGGACCGTGCGGGTACGGCGACGGCCTGCGGCGTCGGCCGGACCGTGGAAGGCTTCTTCACGGCCAGCGCGCGCACGGCGTCCGGCAGGGCGGTCAGGGTGCCGGTGCCGGGCCCGAGATAGCGGGCGTAGGACATGGCCGACTTGATGTCGACGCCGTCACGCACCGCGTTGTGCGACGCCATGGTGCCCCGGTAGATCCAGTGCTCGCCGCGCGTCGTCTCCACGGTCCGCGTGGCGGGCAGGATCGCGCGGGCCCAGGCCACGGCCGCCGCGTTGTCCAGGTCGACCACGGTCAGCCCGGCGCCGCCGGGGTGGTAGGCGACGGTGACGGCGCGGCGCCATGCGGCCGTCCAGGCCGGGGAGGTGAGGACGTGCGGGTCGGTGCTGGCGGCGGCCCAGGCGTGGCAGACGCCGGGGCACCGGCAGGGACCCGCGCTCTTCATGTTCGGTCGGCCGCCGCACGCGTTGTGCGCGCACTGGTGGCAGTTGCCGAACGGCACCTTGCCCCGCCGCAGGGGCAGCACCGGTACGCCGGTCGCGGCCAGCGTCAGCGCGGTTCGCAGGGGTTCGGGCAGCCGCGGCCGGGGGCCGGGCACTCGCCGGATGGTGGTGGGTTGGGTCATGCTGGGAGACCTCCAACAGGTCTGTAGCGGACTGGTTGGCAAGGGCGGCCCGGTCTTTGGCGAGAGGGGGCCGCCCTTGGCGTAGCTGGGACTGTCCGGCCGATCAGGAGTGTCGCGGGCACGGAAGCGCGTGGACTAGGCGTCCGGTGGGTGTCATGATCACGGCGGCGTCCGGCGTGGGTCCCGGCGCGCAGGGAGGGGCCATGGATCTCTATTTCGCCGTTTTTTATGGCCTGGCGGCGTTGCTCGTCTCCGCCTCGGGCGTAGCGGCGGTTACCCGTGGCTGGGTGCTCCCCAGGTACCGGCCTCGGGTTCGACGCGTTCGCCTCTTCGGCTGGGGTCAGTTGGTGATTGGCTTCGCCTACTGCTGGCTGGTGGTCTTCGGCCGGCTGGCGATCGACAATCCCGGCGTCCGAGCGTGGGTGACGCTGTCCGGCATCGCGCTTCTGCTGGCCGGCGTCATCCTGGTGCTGGCGAGCCAGCGCGCGGGTCGTAAGCGGCAGGGCGGCGGCATGCCCTAGCCGTGGAAGTGGTTTCGCTTGAACACGGCCCGGCGGATGTGCACGGTGGTGCCGCCCTTGTGGCCGCTCGGGCTGAAGATCTGGACGGCGATCCAGCCGCCGAAGATGACGGCGGCCAGGATGATGAGCTGGCTGATGAACGCGGTGAGCGCGGCGATGAACGAGGTGAGCAGCAGCAGCCCGCCGCACACCGCGAGGAACCCGATGCCCCCGAGGGCGACGTTCACCGCCGTGCGGGAGACGGCCGGCTTGGCCGCGACCGGGGCGGGCTGCGGGTGGTCGATGGCGTAGCCGGTCACCACGCGGCCGTCGGGCAGGAGGATGCTCGCCACCGCCGGAACGGTGCCCGGCTGCACCGGCACGACCGGCGCCGACACGGGGACGGCGGGCGGGAGCGGGGTCGGGTGGTGGACTTCCACGGCTCGCTGTATGGGCACGCGGTGGGTGTGGTCGGGGGACATGCGGAATCCCTTCCGGTAGTTGGCCAGGGAGGCAGGGACACCCCCTTCGGGGTGCCGTGTGGAGGGGTGTTTCGGGGGTCTGACCTGCGTGCCTCCCTGCCTCCCTGATGGATCATTCGTGCAGGTCAGGGGCAGGGAGGCGGGTCAGGGAGGCGGTCAGGGAGTTCTCCCTGCCTCCCTGACCCGTCGTGGTGCGCCTCCCTGTCACTCAGAGGCGGAAGCGGAACCCTCTCCGTCGCGGTGGGCGAGGGCGCGGGCGACGCGGTCGCGGCCGACGACCATGCGGCCGTCGGACTTGTACGGCTCGGCGCCGGCGTCCTCCAGCACGCGCTTGAGGTCGCCGGGCGTCCACCGCCCGTAGGCGTCCTCGTTGAGCGCGGACAGCCGCTTGAGCACGTCGGCGGTCAACACCCGGGAGGCGGTGCCAAGGACGGCGGCGATGTCGGCGAGCGGATCGTGTTCCGCGCCCCGCTCGATCACGTGCAGCGTGGTCACCCCGTCGCGCAGCCGCTTCGCGCGCTCGGCGATCTCGGTCGCGGTGTCGGTGTCGATGTAGTGCGTGCGCACCGTGATCGACGCCTGGCCGGCCGGGATGGCGATCCCGTCCGAGGCGACCACCACCGTGCCCTTGTCCAGTCCCGGGCGCAGCAGGTTCGGCGCGGCCCCGCCGTCGACGGCCTTGTCCCCCAGCGCCATCCGGGCCTGCGACTCGGTGCCCAGGGCGAGGGAGGCGCGGGTGTGGGCGCCCTCGCGGACCAGCTTGGGCAGGTTCTGGTCGGTGGGGTCCTGGGTGCCCTGCCAGAGCAGCACGTTGACCGCCCGGCCCTGGTTGTGAATCTTCCGGGCCGCCATGAAGTACCGGGAGGTGGCCTTGGAGCCGCCGTAGGGCCGCTTGTCGGCGTCGAGCAGCGGGCACATGAACGCCACCTGGGCCTCGTCGACCAGCAGGATCAGCGGCGGAAACGGCGTGCCGGGCGGCGCGGTCAGACGGCGCTCCATCTCCGTCACGCCGCCTTCGAGCATCTCGGTCGCCTCGATCACGTGGTCATCGGTCGGCCCCTGGATCAGCACGGTGGCGAGCCCGTCATACATGGCCCAGTCGCCGGCGCCCTTGAGGTCCGCGATGCGGAACTCCACGGATCGGTCGAGGGCGAGCCACAGGGCGAGCGCGCGCAGCGCGGCCGTCTTGCCCTGGTTGGACAGGCCCGTGATCAGCAGGTGGCGCTGGTACAGGCTCAGCGCGGCGGCATCGCCGCGCAGGTCCTGGCCCCACGGGGCGCGGCCCTTGGCGTAGTCGGCGGTCAGCGACTCGTCGACGGCCAGCGGGGACGGGCCGATCGGCTCGTCCAGCGCCCCCGAGTCCGCGACCCACAGCCGCACCGTCCGCGCGGCGGTCGGGAGGGTGATGAACACCTCGTGCTCGTGCCGGGTCAGGTTCTCGGCGAGCTTGCGGCGCTTGTTCTGCACCTCGTTGGTCGACACCCCGGAGGGCAGGGTGACGTCGACCTCGACGCCGCATCCGGCGATGCGGATGGGGCCGAGCATGCTCGCGCCGGCGTCGCCCATCTCCTTGATGGCCCGGGCCAGCGCGGGCACCCCGAGGTCACGCAGGGCCTTGACCACGATGGACGGCGTGATCGGCTCCCCCTCACCCGACCGGACATTCGCCGGCAGGGCCCAGGCGGGGGCGGCGTGCTGCTTGCGGCCGACCGACCACAGGGCGAGCAGGGCCAGGAACGGGCCGATGGTGAGCGCCGGACCCCAGACGACCTGCACGATCCGGATCAGCAGCGCGATGAAGTCGACGGTCGCCGACAGCGGGGTGATGACGTCTCCGGCCTGGCCGGTGTTGAGGGCCATGACGACGCCGAGGGCGACCAGCACGCCGACGCTCATGCCGGCGCCGACGGCCACCCCCTTGGCCGCGTCGATGGGGGAGTGGAGCAGGTCCATGCGGCGGTGGTGGCGGGCGGCGCGGAAGCGCTGCAGCCGCTCCTCCCACTCCTCGGCCGCTTCCAGGTTCCCCGCGGCTTCCGCCGCCCGGATCATCCGCTCGTACCGGGCCCCGGTGCGGCCGTCCCAGGTGCGGCGGGCCACGATCCGGCCGCCGTTGAGGGTGTACAGGCCGTGCCGCGCCACGGCGCGGACGGTCGCCCGGGTCGTCTCGTGCGTGACGGCCGTCTTCACCGCGCGTCCGGAGCGGACCCACAGCGGCACGGTCGCCGCCGGGGCCGGGTCCGGTACGACCGTGAGGACGGTGGGGGCGGTGTCCGGGGTCGGGGGGTCGGTGGGCTTGTGGAGGTGGACGACGTTCTCCGACATGCTGGAAGTGCTCCTGACTGCCCCCAGCGGGGGCGGGAGTAAGGGAGAGAGCCGGGGTGGCCGGGTCCGTGGAAAGAGCGGCCACCCCGGCGTGATGGCTGGTCAGAACCAGCCGGACGACTTCCGCTTGGCCTTGTCGCGGGCGGCCTCGGTGAGCAGCCGCTGCCGCTCGCCGTGCAGCGCGGTCAGCTCCGCGTTCAGCCGGATCTCGGCGGAGTTGCCGGTGGCATCCATGCGCTGCTCCTCACGGCCCGCGCTGCGGCCCCGGGCCACCTTGTAGCCACCGGCGGCCAGGGCGCGGGCCATCGCCCGGCGCTCACTGCCGTTCAGCGGCCACCACTCACCCCGGCGGACCGCTTCGAGCTTCTTCGTGGTCGCCTGGATCTCGCGGTCCAGGCGGCGGATGTCGGCGTTGCGCATGGTCAGACGCTCCTCGGAGGATCGGCGGGGTCGGGATAGGCGCAGGTCACGCACATGCCGAGCGAGGCGGGGATGACGTAGCCCGCATCGGTCCGGCAGGCGGGGCAGAGGCGGCGGGCGGCGCTGGCCTTGGCCAGCGCCGCCCACCGGCCCGGGGTCATCGGCCGGACCGGCTTGGCCAGGTCGACCCGGTAGAGGTAGGCGACCAGCGGCGGACGGCGGCGGCGTGGCCGCTCGAGCTGCGCGGCCACGTCCTGACCACCCGGGCGCAGGCCCTGCGCGCGGAGTTGGCGGCGGGTGGCGTAGCCGTCCGGGGCCAGGCGCCACCGGTAGATCGGCAGCGCGCCCATCAGGCAACGCGCTTCCAGGCGGCCCGTAGCCGGACCTCGGAGGCGGAGTGGCCGGCCGCGCGGAAGCGGGCCGCCATCTCGCGGTATGACAGGGGCGGGGTCTGGCTGTGACGGATCTCGTCAACCAGTACGTCCAGCGCGCCATCGGTGAGGGCGGGTGCGGCTTCCAGAGCGGGCGTTCCGGTCGGCTCGCTCGGGCCCCACACGGGCAGATCCCAGCGGGGCGTGACGTCGGGTGTGACGCGGGCCGTCACGCTGGTCAGCGCCCTGCCGGTGTCCTCGCCGGCGCGGGCCGTCTCCAGCGTCGACCACGCGGACGACAGCGTCTGCGCGGTCCGTGCCTGGACGTGGGCGACGCGGGCCCCGGCCTGCGTCACGGCGGTCAGCCGGGTCTCCTCGGTCGCGGCTTCCGCCCGCAGTCGGGCGCGGGCCACGGCCGCCTCGTCGCGGGCCTCCTGCTGAATCCCGCGGATCGCGTCCAGGGCGACCGGGGTGAGCGCGGTGCGCTCCCACAGGCCGTGCACCAGCCACAGGGCCTTGGCCGCGATCGGCAGCCAGGCCACGGCCAGCCACGCCCCGGCGGAGTGCTCGGCGGTCAGCGCGTGCGCGACCAGCACGGCGGTGGCGAGCAGGCCGAAGGACCAGCCGACGGCGGTCACCGTGCGGTTGTGGTCGCCCTGCGCGGCGAGCCGTCGTTCGTAGGCGAGGGCGGCCAGCCATCCGCCGTCGATGCCGAGGCCGACGACCAGGGCGACCGGCCACGGCATCGCCGTGCCCAGCCACATCACCACCACGGCGAGGGTGAGCACCATGGATACGGCCGTCATCGCGACGGCCGGCAGGACGGTCCTGGCGCTCATGCGGTGCCCCCGTCCCGGCCGCGCACCGTGACGGCGGCGATCAGCAGGACCGGGGTGGAGTCGTCGTCGGGGTCCCGGCTGTCCTCCGTCCAGGACCACGCCGCACCCGGCGCCACCTCGTAGCCGAGTCCGGCCAGCGCGCGCCGGCGCTCCGCCCCGGTGGGCACCGGCCCGGAGTGCTCCCACCGGACGGTGGGCCACTCGGTCTCGCCGTACAGGACGACGTACAGGCGCCATGGCCCGCCGTCGCTCGCCAGCTGCGCGGTCAGCGTCCCCATGCGACACCCCCGAGGGTGAGCAGGGCGGCCAGGAGGAGCAGGGCGCCGCCGGCCTGGGTGAGGTCGACCGCGCGGCGCAGGCAGGTGAACTTGGCCACCGCGAGGCGGGACAGGCCGGCGATGTCGGCGGCCCGGTCCCCGCCCACGGCCGTACTGATCTCCTCGGGGGTGAGGGTGGCCCACAGCGGGAAGCCGAAGCGCTCGCGGCGGTGGCCCAGGTTCGGGCGGACCGACCGCAGCAGCAGCCCGGCCGCACCGATCAGCAGCACCAGACCGGCACCGCCGGTGAGGCAGGCGGGCAGGTTCAGCGGCAGGTCGCGGGCGACCGTCCACGATCCGGCGAGGACCGCGCCGACGAACGCCAGCAGCAGCGCCGTCTTCGCGTCCGTCCGGGCGATCTCCGCCCTCACCTCGGCGTGCGCGGCGGACAGGTTCTTCTCGGTGGCGCTCATGCGGCACCCCCGGGCAGGCTCGCGCCGGCGGTGCGGTTGACCAGCGCGACCCGCGCGGCCAGCGCCCGGCGGCGGGCCCGGCGGATGCGGCGGGCGTCCAGCTCGGTCGGCGTGCGGTCCAGGGTGACGATGTGCGCGTCCAGCAGCTCGACGTCCGCCAGGATGACGGGCATCTCCCGCTCGATCGCGTCCAGCTCCGCGGCCGTCGGCTCCATGAAGTCGGCGAACGCGGTAACAGCGTCCTGAACAGTGACGATGTGACTCATTGGGTCGTGTGTCCTCTCAGGTGGAACGGCCCGAACAGCACCCCCCGGAGTTGCCCCTCCGAGGGGTGCGCGCCGTTGATGGGGAAAACCGCGTGTCACACGCGGTGCGGCCACTGAGCAGCGGCCGAAGTGCCCCGGACCGGACTCGAACCGGTCGGGTTGCCGTACGGGGCACGCCGGTCTTCTCCGCCTTGTTTCCGACCCCTTCGGGCAGGCGGACCACGGGTTACCGGCAGTTCCCTGTGTGAAGTTCTCAAGGTGCTTGCGCTTCCTTCGAGCCCGTTTCACGGAGCCCTCCGGGCGGCATGGGAGCAGCCCAATAGGGACGCCCCGGACTCACTGTCCTAGGACTGCGGGTCGTTCGATAAGACCATGACGCACAGTCCTGGGACTGTCAACAGTCCTGGGACTGTGTTTCACTGGTCGATGTCGAGAGGAGTGCTGCATGGCGCCCAAGTGGCGAGATCTTGCGGACCGACTGGCCGCACAGATCCGGAACGGCGAGTACGCGCCCGGTACCCAGTTGCCGCAGATCAGGGACCTAGTGGAGGCGGGCGAAGGCTCGAAATCCACGGTCCACGCGGCCTACAAGGCATTGGAAGCCGAAGGGCTGGTCACGTCGTCGCGCGGACACGGCACGGTCGTCCGTGAGCGGACCCCGCTCAAACGGCTCGGCATCGCGCGATACGACAAGGCCAAGTGGCGGGACGGCGATGAAGTGGCGTTCATCGCGGACCGCGTGGCGTCCGGGCGCACGTACAAGCGGAACGAACAAACCCAGACCATCAGCCGTATGCCGGCGCCGGCCGCCGTCGCTCAGGCGCACGGTCTGCCGGAAGGCGCGGAGGTCTACGCACGTGCGCGCGTGGTCAAGGAGGGTTCACAGCCGACGCACACGCTGACCAGCTACTACCGCCCCGAGCACGTGGAAGGGACGCGGATCGTCGACCCGACGCCGGGGCCCGCCGGCCGGGGCGGTGGCTTCCGTGTCCTGTACGACGCCGGATACGAGATCGACCACATGCAGGAGACGCTGTTCGCGCGCATCCCCACGGCGGACGAAGCCCAGCTCCTCCAGCTCGCACCGGGCGAATGGGTGGTAGAGCTGCACCGGACGACCTGTACGGCCGACGGCACCGTGGTGGAATTCGCGATCGGCGTCCACGCGGCGACACGCTTCGCCTGGACGTACGACTTCAAGGTCCCCGACTCAGCGAAAGCGGAGGGCGAGAGCAAGTGATCTCAGCACAGGCATGGGCCGACACTCAACGGCTCTGGGACTTCCAGCAGATGGGGCACGAGCTGCGCCCATGCTCCGTCGCGATCGGACTCGGCAGTCATGACCTCGGAGTCGCGGACACAACCGCCGATCTCTACCACCGGGGCATGATGCCGCTGATCGTCTTCACCGGGGCGACCAGCCGCACCACACGCGAGCGCATGCCGCGCGGAGAGGCCGAGCACTACCGCGAGCGAGCGATGGAGTTGGGGGTGCCGGCCGATGCGATCCTCGTTGAGCCGCGGGCCCGGAATACGGGGGAGAACATCAGCTTCTCCCGCGCACTGCTCGAAGAACACCGGGCCGCCGTGTCCTCCGTCCTGCTGATCAGCAAGCCATACGAGGAACGACGGGCCTATGCGACCGCGCGCAAGCTGTGGCCCGAAGTCGAGTGGCTCAGCGCGTCCACGCCCATGACCCTGACTGAGTACGTCGACTCCATCGGGGACGCGCGCCTAGTGGTCGACATGTTGGCCGGCGCGCAGCAGCGGCTCATGATCTACCCGCAGCAGGGCTTCATGATCGAACAGCGCATCCCCGATGACGTGGCCACAGCGTATGAGCGCCTGCGCGACGCCGGCTTCACAAGTCGACTCGTGCCGGACACCGCAGAGCGGTAGGTGCAGGTCAAGCGAAGTTTCGGCGCGGGGAACCGGCTGGTCTTGGGAACTGTCGTGCCCCCAGCGCGGTACAACTTTCTCTACGTCATCAAGCCCGGCTGCGCTCCTGCCTTCGGCCCGCTCCGCGCACGCTACGCCGACGCGCGCCCACGGGAGGAGCAGGGCCAGGAGGGGCGAGTGCCGCACAGTTGGGGCTGCGGAAAGGACGTGCCTCCGGCGGGGGCGCTCAGGCTCCGAGATGGTGGGGGCGCCGCAGGCGAGTGCCGGCCGAGTGTGGCTCGGGCGGGGAGCTCCCATCCCGTCTCCCGTCGACCCAGGCAGAGCCGAGCGGGCGCGGCCCAGGGCGTCAAGGTCGTTCGTACGGTGGCGCGCTCCACCGGGACGCCAGGCACCGTGCCTGCTCCACGGTGTGTGGGTCGACGGCAAACGGGATGGGAGCTGGGGTAGGCGTATCGGTGGTGAGTACGTCATGGATCTGCACTCGACCAAGCAGCGAAGTTGAACTACTGAACCAAAGAGAGACGCGGGCGAACCTCGCGGCTTGTCGGCTCTGAACGTGCAGGAGCGGTACCGTGGCTCCCCTTCCGCGCTGTGACGATCAAGCCGAAGACCCAACTGCTTAGCTCTTCTGGTGAGACATGCAGGTCTCGGGCCACATCGTGGAGTGTCACGCCTTTAGATCGCAAGGCAGTGAATACTTTGTCGAGCAATTGAGAGTTCTCACGACCTGCCATGCCGGACGGTTCGCCTCTGCGATAGCCCAACTTACCTAGCTCGATGCAGGTACGGCGATAGTGCCAGTCCGACAACATGTCGAGGTCGTGCAGTCGATAGGTAAGAGCGAGGGCCGCAACCTTCCAGATGCCCTTGCCTCTCAGGATCTGCTGGACCAACGGAGTCTTCGGCATGTGCTCCACGACGCTGCGGCGCGGCATGAGGAACGCACTGGCGAAAGCGTTCGCTTCCTGTTCAGCCTGCGGGCCTGCTAGAGACCGGTCCTCCCCGTGCAGGACAAGGTGCCCCAACTCATGAGCCGCGTCGAACCTCCCACGCTCAGGGGTTTTCAAGGTGTTCAAGAAAACAAACGGTGTCCCATCGCGCCACATCGCAAAAGCATCGACATCAGCGTATTCAGGAGGAAGTGAAAAAACCCTCACGCCATGGGATTCCAGAAGGTGCACCATGTTGCTGATCGGTGCTGTGCCAAGCCCCCATCGAGCACGAACCATCTCCGCTGCGGTCTCTGGATCCGGCCTCCCCAGTGTTGGGATGTCGCTGGCTGGCAAACGGAACCGCTCCTCGATCCAGCCGTGTAGCTCCACCGCAAGTCTGCTAGCCCACAAGGCTGCGTCGCGGGGGCCCGCTGCCAGCTTGCTGCGGGCACGGAAGGACACCGCCTCCAGCGGGATAGGCTCCAAATCAGGTTGGAAGAAGAACGACGCAGGGAAGTCGAGGGCGGCAGCAAGTTTCGCGAGAGTCTCAGGCGTGGGCTCGGTACGGCCTCGCTCGTAGTTTGAGAGGCTCTGCACACTCACCTCGACGCGCTTTGAAAGGTCGGCGAGAGTAAGACCGCGTCGCTTTCGGGCAGTGGTGATGCGCGAGGATGTAACCATGGCTCCTCGTCATCTTGGGCACTTTTGGACTTTGCTGTTCTACCGCTCTTCCACGGAAACCTGGTGGTCGCCGGTGGTCTCGACAGCGTAGTGGTTCACCTTTTCGAACTCGATGTCGGGTAGGAGGATGCGTCGTTGGTAGCGGTCAATCTTCCCTCCCTTGCCCACATGGTCCGGAAGGGACAGCTCGCTGCGTACAGTGACAACTCCCGTTCTCCTGGCCTCGTGACGAGAGGTCAACAGGTACCACGTTTCCATCTGCGAGTACTCGTCCAGCTCCTCCTGCCCCATGGCCGGGCTGGCGAACTCAGGCTCTTCAAACGGCAGCTGCAGGTCCTGGTTGCGGGCCACAGCGCGCTCCTTCGTCACACCTGCCGGCCGCTTGCTCCGCGGATGGGGGCGACCGGGCAGGCCGGTCCGAGCGTCTCCGAGCAGCACCCCGATTCCTACCGTCTTGTCAGGGTTGACGATGAGCGGTGCCTGAAGCGGGTCGTACGGTTCCCACTGCAGCTCCGTGCGGAGGGTGTACCGAAGCTCCCGGACGCGAGTGAAGTAGTCCTGGGAGCCGGGGGCGTTCTTGGCGTCGTCCTTTGTCTTGCTGGCACGCCGCGCCTGTTCGCTCATCCGCAGCGTCTGCTCGAGGTACTCCCAGCGCAGGCCAAGGTCGCTGAGCTGGCTCTCGTACCCACCCGAATCCTCGATCGGCGTCGAGAGGAAGTTGTCGATCATGGAACCCCCAAGCCCTTATAGGTATCCGCCCTCAAATGAGGGAGGATTTCATCAAGCGTACCGTCTGACACTGACACAGGAGGCCGTGTGGCATGCCGAGTTGACCGCCTGAGCGCGCTGGCGGGCAGCCGAGGCGTCTGGGGGTGCGACGGACCGATCAGTCAGTGAGGCCTTCACCAGGCATGCCGACATGCACCGCGAACACAGCCGACCGGTACGCGTAGGGCTGCCGTTCCATAGCCACCGCCAGATCTCGCGGTACAGCAGCCAGGTACCGCAATCCCAACGATCGCCCGCCTCCGGTAGCGACCCTCTGGGGGCCTGGTAGCGCCTGGAATGGCCATCGCTGGCCGATCTGGCTAGAGCTACGGATCAGAAAAATTCTGACATCCGCGACGCCGGACGGGGGCGTACACCAGCGACTCTGTCCGGCCGTCACACCAGTCGCCGGCCGCAGCCGAGGCGGCCTCGGATCGAACCTCCAAAGCGGTGTTCTCGGGGGCTTTCCCTCAGGTGTGCCCCAGCGGCCTCCAGTGGTGGAGAAGCCGCAGGTGAGCGGTGTTGAGGGGGGCCCGCTGGAAGTGGGCTGGCTGTGCTCTGGACTATCCGAGGGTGGCCAGCAGCAATGGCCAACGACCGGGAGCGACCGTGAGGGCGCGGCAGGCTGCCGCGCCCTCACGGATTGGTCGAACTGTGGTTCCGTCAGCTGGCACCAGGGGCTCGACGCGCTGCGCCAACAGGTCCGAGCGTGCCCTCACTGTCGCCCGGACATGGGGCTCGGGTACCCCGACTGACTCCCTCCGGGCGCGCGACACCGTCTGTGGGGAAGCGGACTACTCCTGTCGGACCACCCCAGCGGGATAAGGCTTTCTCTACTTCATAGATGCCGCGCCGCCCCTCCTTGCCTTCGTCACCGGGGCCGCGCGCCGTCGCCTGCCCGCGCCCACAAGGGGGCGAAGACCAGGCCGGGGCTGGACTGAGACGACACAGCCGAACTCGGAACAGTGCCTCCGGCGGGGGATCGGCCGGCACCGGGATGGAGGGGGCGCCGTACCCGCCCGCGGGGCCGTTGTGGTGTGCGTGGGGTGTCGGGGGCTGAGGAACACCGGTGGGACGATGTGCACCGACTGAGGAATGAGGAGA